>NZ_JCACCM010000208.1:0-73194 GCF_059501405.1 Myxacorys sp. | reverse complement strand
TTTCGAGATGTGCCGATTCCATGCTAATTCATCTTCTCATTCAGCAACGCCGAAAATCTATATGGATCCAGATGTGAGTCTAGGCGAACCAAGCTTGCCATGCCGCCCAGTTTTCCACAAGTCCTGCAAACTCCACGTATCCCGCCGCCCTCGGATGCGCTCCGTCATAAGCTGCAACCTCTCGCATCCAAGTATCAGACTGTTTCAGCGTAGAAACCGTTTCTAGGTAGGGCACAGATAACGCTTCACATGCGATCTCCATCTGCTTTGACAGTTCCTCAATCCGGGCCATTTGCTCAGCATCCTCGATCGGAGGTGCACCAATCATCAGCACTGGAAACCGCGATTTAGCCTCAGTCAGAATCGCTCGAAGATTATCTAGCGAATGGGCGATTTCCACACGTTGCCGCCCGTTTTCCACAGTCGTGTCATTTGTTCCAAACGAGAATACTAACCGCCCATCTACCTCAGATGGAAGCCGCAACATCGCCTCTTGAAGCCACCGTTGACGGAGTTGCGTGCTAATCTCACGACGAATGCCTAAATTGTAGTAAGTCACCTCATGCCCGTTCTGCCAAGCGGATTGGCAAATCCTACCTGCCCAACCCAGACAGCCTGGATCGCCCGTACCATTCACAAACGACTCTCCAAAAAAGCAAACGCGCATAGTATTCCCTAAGAAATTCTTAAATCATCATTGGACTCTGATTGGACTGGCAAAACTTTACAAAACTTTACAGTTAGATCTGTTTTCCCCATAGATTCCACAGGCAATCCACAAGACTTAGATTTCTTTTCCACACCTTTTCCACACCCTGCAAAAAGTTTTCCACAGGATAAGAAGATAGGAGCGGCATTCCTTCGTGATCTGTGGATAAGTTCGAGAATTTGTGTTTCCACTGTGGAAAAGCCCTTATTCCCTAAAGCAATGTAACGAAAAAACGGCTGGAACCCTCATTCTTCCGTTGGCTCATTTTTGTCTCTCGTAAGATTGTTACCTTTCGCGATGTTGATCTTCTAGGAGCGATCGCGCATTATGTAGCGACTAACTGAAAGCGCTCAGATGCAGCAGACCAAAGATTTCCCCAGACGGGAAGTTCAGAGACAGCATCTGATGGGCGCGAGTTTCTGATGTTCGTTTTCTCAGAAGTTATTCTTAGAACCCCAATCATCGAAGCTCCAGTTGTCAAATTCATTCACGTTACTAACGATTTGAGGTTTGTTATGGATACTAACGTCAGCATTCTTGTCGAGATTCCTGAAACCCTGCACCAGTCGTTTCTCAAATTTTTGGATGGTTGCCCAGAGTGGGATCAAGACCGCGTGATGTCGGCGGCGTTGTCATTGTTTTTGCTGCAAAACCGCATGACCAACGATCGCCAGACCGCTCGCATCTATCTAGATTCTCTGTTTAAGCGTCCTGTTGAACAGCTTTAGTCCTTCAAAAAACACACGGTTTAGTTCTTTTTCGCGGATGGTTGAGCGATGTCGTACCAAATTTCTGCTACAAAATTGCAAGCGTATAACCGATGTCCGTATGCCTATTATTTGCGCTACGAGCGGCGATTCAACTCCAATGAATTTTTTGGCTCTGCCGCGTTGGGAACATCGTTGCATCAAGCGTTGGCAATCTTGCATCGGGATTGGCATTATCACGAGCCGTTGCCTAAACGGACGTGGGTTTATCATTGCTGGGATCAGGCAAGCGCAGGGTTGACACCTACCCAAGTCGAAGAAGGGCGCGCCATTTTAGAAGGGTATTACGACAAGTTCATCACGCCAGAAGGTGCGCTGAGTAGGCCACTTGCCGTAGAGGGAAAGATCCAGGCAGTGCTGCACGTTGAGAACCTGGAGTTTCTAATTAGTGGGCGCTACGATCGCATCGATTTTATCGACGGCGGGCTAGAGCTGATCGATTACAAATCGAGCCGCGATTTCAAGATTCCGGCGAGTGATGAGATGGATTTGCAAATTGGGCTGTACTTTTTGGCGCTAGAGCAAACCTATCAGCAGAGTTTGAAATATCTCAGTTTGTGGTTTCTGAGAACGGGTGAGAAAGTCCGCTATCGGGCGACGCAACGCCACAAAAAACAAGTGCGATCGGTGATTTCTGGTCTCGCTTTGCGACTGAGACAAGATGAGATCTGGGAACCGACGCCCGGAAAACAGTGCGATCGCTGTGCTTATGCTCGCTATTGTCCCGCCATTACAGCCGAGCCGTCCCCGCTTCCCGCTACTCTAAGCGCCTCTCCAGAGCTACAACTTGCGCTGAGGCTGTAATTCGACTAGTTCAGTTCATTTCTGAAATCTCAAACTCTAGTTCCCCATGTGGGAGCTAGGGAGCGGATTTTCCTGTGTCAACAATTCTTAATTTAACGGTTGAGTGTCTAACATGAATCGGTTTATCGAACTTTCCAGGCAACAAGAATTTGCATCCTTTCAGATCTCTATTTATAGAGACGATCGGGCTTACTGTGGCTATGCGGTTCACTGTTTCCGCAAACCTTTTGCGCCTATTCCTGCACGAGTTTACGCTACGCGCATTGCAGAAGATTTGCTCCTTAGCGAATGTTCTGTTCGGAAGTTTAACGGTTAAGCTTGACGGGATTAATTTGACGGAATTAAGTTTAACCGGGACTTGTAGAAGCCAGTTTCAGTTCATAAGGAATTGCTTTTCTCGTCTTGGGAACGATCACAATTTGATACGTTCCTGTCTGTTCGATCCTTCCCGACCAGGACGGTTCTATCGATTCTCTTACTAAAGGCAAATCGTCAGGCGAAACGATCGAGAGACTGGCGCTTTTTGAAGGTACTTTTAGCGACAGTTGAATCTTCTGTCCTTTCTGAAGCTGCACCGTGTAGAGTTTCCCTTGTCCAGCTTTCAGCGTTTCGGATAGAGTTGCTTGTGATGTAATGTTTTTGAGTATAGATTGATTTTTAGTCGCGTTGATCTGATTCTGCGCGATCGCATACCAGACTTGACCCAACGTTCTTGGATTCATTTGTTTTCGTTCTAACTCTGGAAACGAATAGAGAAATTTTGCGTCGGTTAAAACTTCAATTGACTGATCTGTAACCTTAAGTGATTGGAGTTCTAACAACCAGGTGTTGTAACTTGCTCGATTGTAATTCCCCATTCCGATTTGCGATTCTTGACTTAGCTGCTCTAGCGAGTTTGTCAATCTAGTTGATATCGCATTCCATTCCGGTGGTTTTTCGGTATTCAATTTATCTTTTAGCTGCGGATATTTAATAGAAAAGATTTCATTGACCAGTTGCTCTAGCAAGTCAGGGGAAACAGCCACCGTTCGAGGCGGAGCTTTTGAAGGTTGACTCGGCGATGGCGTAGCGGCTGGAGGAGTGTCTCCAATTCGTTCGAGCTTGATCGAGGTCATCGCGTTTTCAGCAGAGGCAAAAACAGTCGGCGATAAATGGAGAATTATTCTCCAGGCCGCAATGCTTGCAAGCCCGATCAAAACGGTGGCAAGAACGAGATCTCCAACTCTTTTCGAGGCAATTTCATTCTCCAAATCTTCGGGCTGAGTCGCACGAAGTGCATCCATCACACGCCGAGCCGATGAGTAGCGGCGATTTGGACTAGGTGATAGCATCCGATCGAGAATCTGCGAAAACTGAGGACTGATCGACATGCCTTGCCAGGTCCAACGTTGCGTGTTGCCGTCGTAAAGATCTTCGGGCGGGCATCCCGTCAGAAGAACCAGCGCGATCGCGGCAAGAGCATACAAATCGCTGTCAGGTGCAATCCGATTTTCTAAGCGTTGCTCTGGTGGCGCAAAAGCAGTACATGGAATCAAGAGATGATCAATGGGTAAGCCAAACTCGACTAAAACAGGATGGCTACTGCGATTCTCGGAAGGTTCGCTCAGCACAATGCAATCTGGTGTCAGGTGCTGATGAAAAATCTGGCGTTTGTGGAGTGTGTTTAGCGTTGGAAGAATGGTTTCAAAAAGGTGTCTTACTTCTAATTCTGAAAACGATTGTCCTCCTGCTAAGCGATCCTTTAGGAGCGATCGATAGGTTTGTCCAACAATATATTCCCGCACCAAATATAGACGTTGTTCGTAAATTAATGCTGTTTGATAGTGGGCAAACTGAGAGGGGTTGAGTTGGTTTAGCTGCCCAAATTCGTGTTGCAATTCTTCTTTTAGGTCTTCTAAATATTGCTCGGATTGCTGCGGGTACTCGTTCAGATTGGAGTCCTGCGGAGTTTCTTCTAACACAATCCACTCTTCAAGCACACAGAATTCCTGCTGTTGTGTTTGATCGATTGCTAAATAAATCCAGCCGCATCTGCCTTGTCTCAAGACGTTTTGAATGCGGTAGTGTTTGTGCAGAAGGGAACCGACAGGGAGAGGTGAATACATAGGAATGTCTGTTGCTATGAACGGCGTTCTAAAACTGTCTTTTGATTACTAGTATTTTGGTACTAATGTATCACTAGTCAATTTCTTGTGCCAAGTTTCATAACCAATAACTGCTACTCAGTAGTACACGATCCTTCGGAGCTTCGCGAAGCGAATCGTAAAAAACTGCGTATCTAGCCCGATTTTTTCAACTCACTCTGAATTTGATTTTGAGAACTTTAATATTGATTTCGAGAACTTTAATATTGATTACCAGAAAAGGAAATCTAATTTTGAGAATTGATAGATAAGTTTCTTTTAAGCAAAATTTAATTCGCTATAAACGTTTATTGATTTTGAGTTCTGGTTTATTGATTTACCTCAAACCCAATTAGATTTGCTGAGGGACTTAGCCTAAGTTGAGAGAAGCAACTAAAGCGATCGCAAGAGCTTTACAACAATCGCGAGACTCTGCAAGAATCGTGAGATCCTGCAAGAATCGCGGGTCTCAGTAAAACTACATTCTGTTTGCTAAGAAGTACGGTAACGACCCATGAGATAACTTGTCTACTTTAAACAGACTGAGCAGACTCTTAGTAGGACAATTTCCTAATGTCACTGAAAGCATAACTTCTCCATGACGGAACGCTGATGCTGCCAATCTTATCTAGAGAAGTTATGCTTCCGATACTTAACTAAATCTCTCTACGGTCGTTACAGTCTGGTTTCAAAGTGAGAGGCGTTTACAATAGTTGGAATGTTGGCTGACAAATCTAGCGTTCCAATGCTTAGTAATAGCAGTAAGCAAAATTACCCGCTCAACACCCAATGGATACTAAAGATCTCATCATTCAGGAACTCAATCAACTCCCTGAAGCGCTATTGCCGAGGGTGCTTGAATCCATTCGTCAACTGAAAGATTCTGAACAAGACACTGCTAAAAAGCAAGTTTGGCAAGCTTATCTAGAATCAGAACAAGAAAATGAGGAGGTCTATCAGCGTCTTGCAAACTCCTAAATTTCTTGAGTTAGATGATGTGTTGCGGATTCACGAACGGCAGATTGAGAAATTTGGCGGAACATCAGGCGTTCGCGATCAGGGACTACTGGATTCTGCTTTGTCTCAACCGCAAGCCACGTTCTCAGGAGAACTACTTCATACAACGGTTTGGGAGCAAGCCGCCGCTTACCTGTTCCATTTAGCCATGAATCATCCGTTCCTAGATGGCAACAAGCGTAATGCCTTTGCGGTTATGGATACCTTTTTACGACTAAACGGTTTTGTCCTAAATCTCAGTCAATCTCAAAAATACGAGTTTGTCATTCAAGTCGTGGAAAGAAAATTGAGCAAAGAAGATCTAGCAAGTTACCTTAAACAATCCTGTATCAACCGTTCCTAACTTTAAAGGTTGAACCAACGAAACTGTGTTGCTTCCAAGTAACAGTCACGGAGAAGTTATGGTTTCGCCATCAGAAAAGATATCGTTTTATCGACACTTAAATTTAAACAATTTTAGAAGCATCATGAAACTTACTAAAATCAATCGCAGTACCATCAGGAGTGTCGATAAAAATATCCGTAAATTGATAATTCCAAAGAATGTCTCGCAGAATATAAGAATAGCGAGCGTGAATCGTTTGAGAAACAGTTTCATCAATCCCAGTCAATGAAACAACGACTTCAGTATTGTCTCGTGATAAATTCCCAGGCGTCATCCCATACAACGGACTGTCAACATCGATGGGATGCATAGCTGTCCAGGTGAGACCAAACACAGGGTTATGCTCACGACTCAGTTTAAGATCATAGAACCGTCGCATGGCTTGACCTTCTTGCGTCACCTCATTCTGCACCAAAGAAACCCATAATCGAGCTTCCAAAATCTGATTGGTGCGCTGATTTGCCGTCCGAAACATCAGCGTTGGCACACCGTTATACGGCGCAATCACCGCCACTCGACTAAATAGTACCTTAGCCGTTGGGCGAGCCAATCTTGCAAATGCCAATCCTGTGACTATCGCAACGCCTAATAACCCCAGCATTGCCTCAATCGACACGACAATATTGGCATAAAAGGTATTGGGCGAAATTGCACCATAGCCAATCGTTCCCATCGTTTGGACACTAAAGAAAAAGGCATCCCAAAACGAACCCGGTTGAGCATTGTTCAGATTGTTGTCGCCAATCAGATACGCGATCGCAAACAGTGCATTCGTGCAAATGTAGGACAGAACCGTTAATGTCCAAAACTGCGTCCAAGACATGGTTAGCAGCAGGTAATACAGATCCTCCCAAGGAGACTGCTTCATCCCTAGCCGAATAATATTGGGGCGTCCTTTCGAGTTCAACGCTCGTCGTACCGAATCTGACACCACTCGAGGTGGATCGCCTTGAACGTAATTTTGCTCAGCCTTGTGTCGTGAACCGCGCCCTGTTCGCGCCCATCGATTCTGAAATTTGCTCATAACGTGTGCGATCGCTAGGATGATGGAAATTCTAGCGCCTTTCTACTAAGCCAGTGTGACTACCACGCCAAGGCAAGCCCATCCGCTCGTGGTTCTGACGCCGCAATCAACGTTTCACCGGAGCGCAGAATGATTTGCCCACGACCAAACGCACTCGGTTCTGCTGAAAGTTGAATTTGATGGGCGCGATCGCTCAGCCCCACGGCCACCGTTGGAAATACAGGCGGCTCTAGCAATACTTGGTCTTTGGCAATCCATCGCCATCGGGGAGCATCTAACGCCGCCTGCGGATTCATGCCGTAATCCACCAGATTCACCACCATTTGCAAATGTCCTTGCGGTTGCATCGGTGCGCCCATCACACCGAACGGCCCGATTGGCTGATCGTCATAGCTCAGAAACCCTGGAATAATCGTGTGAAACGGACGCTTTCCAGCCGCAACTCGATTGGGATGTCCGATTTGTGTGGAGAATCCAGTGCCGCGATTATGCAGCGCAATTCCAGTATTGGGAATCAGAATTCCACTCCCAAAGCCGTTGTAATTCGATTGAATGAACGACACCATCAATTCCTCATCAGCAGCAGCTAGGTAGACGGTTCCCCCTTTCGTCATGCCTGATGTAGGTAATGGGATAGCGCGATCGCGAATTAGTTGTCGTCGCTCTGCCGCGTACACTTTGCTCAGCAATTCTTCAATCGACAACTCCATAAATCGCGTATCGCTAACGTGGCGATAAACATCGGCGTAGGCTAACTTCATCGCCTCGATCTGCATGTGATAACTCTCGATCGAGTCCCGCCCATGTTGAGCGAGATCCAATCCTTCTAAAATGTTCAACGCCATCAGTGCCGCAATCCCTTGAGTATTGGGCGGAAGTTCCCAAACCGTTACGCCTCGATACGTGGTTGAAATCGGCTCGACCCATTCGGCTTGATGGGTCGCAAAGTCTTCCCCAGTGAAATATCCGCCTGTCGTCTCGGCAAACTGGACAATCGCATCTGCCAACTCTCCCCGGTAGAATGCTTCTCCTCCGGTTGTGGCGATCGCGCTCAAGGTTTTCGCATGGTTTGGGCTGCGCCAAATTTCCCCCGCTCGCGGCGCTCGTCCCTCTACAAAAAACACCTCCTGAAACGGCGCGAACTCCTCTCCGCTCAACGACACAAAGAGCGCTTCGGCTCGGCTCCACGCTCTCGCCACTTCTGGAGAAACCGGAAACCCCTGCTCTGCATACCGGATTGCTGGCTCAAACAAGCGCTCAAACGGCAGTTTTCCCCAGCGTTTCCACAAACTCTGCCATGCTGAAACGGCTCCCGGAACGGTAGGCGTCAGCCATCCCAGTGTCGGCATCTGTGGCAGGTCAGCAAACGGCTCAAGCGGCAGACCATGCGGGCTTTTCCCTGACGCATTCAGCCCGTGCATTCCACCATCCCACACCAGCGCAAACGCATCCGAACCAATGCCGTTCGATGTCGGTTCAACAACTGTAAGCGCAATTGCCATTGCGATCGCAGCATCCACCGCGTTTCCCCCGGCTGATAACATTTCCATTCCTGCCAGCGTTGCCAGAGATTGACTCGTCGCCACGGCTCCGCGAGATCCCATCACCAACCGACGCTGAGAGGCATAAGGATATTGGGTTAGAGCGTCAGAACTGAGGGCGCGTTCTAGAGGATGCGATTTCAAATGAAGCTCCTTCTTGTCAATTAGAAACTAGAGCATATCAACCTTTCGAGCCGCGAGAATGATCCGGAACGCGATCGCGCATCTGTGAATTTAGATCATAAGAGGACGCGCCCGCTTTGAGTCCTGGGCAGTCACCATACTATGAAATACCAAGCAGCATTACTCTCTGGAGCCGTTGTTCTTTCTGCGGCAATTAGTTCCGTCGCCGCCGTCACGTACTTTAACCGCAGTTCGCTCCCCATCATTGTGGATACGCCGGCTCAAACAACCGATTTGCAACCTGCAAAACCCGCGCCGTCCTCGGTTCCAACCGTTCCTCAGTCTCCTCAGCAACCGTCCGCAACGCTTGGGTTGCAATCATCTGACTTGACCGATTTTCCTCAGTGGCGCATTAATCTTGTCGATGAATCTTCGCAGTCTCCTGACTTTGCTCAATTTTTAGAGAAAGTGAAGCAAGCGGTTCGCGATCGCGATGCTGAATTTATTCGCAGTATTGTCACGCCGAAAACAAAGCTAGGCTTTGGCGAACATCGCTCAATTAGCTATCTCAATCCTGAAAATCCCCAGTCGCCGTTTTGGATGGATCTCGAGAAATCGTTGGCGCTTGGCTGCACCAACGAACAAATCTTTTTCTCCTGCCCAACGGCGTTCCGGCAGTTTGACGGAGCCATCAAAGATGCACCAGCTGACCAAAAAGCATTGGCGTATGAGACCTCTGTGATTGTGGTCGGAGAGAATGTAAATGTGCGATCGCAGCCTGATTCAAACGCTCCGCTCGTTGCCATCCTCTCTAACGAGATCGTGAAGTTCGACCGCGATACCTTTAAACAAGCCATGCTGAACACGCCTAAAGTGGTTCAGCAAAGTGACCTCAATGCTTGGACTCCCGTGATTTTGCCGAATGATAAATCCGGATACGTTTCAAATCGCTATGCCTACAATCCGTTAGGATATCGAGTCCTGTTTGCTAAGGAGAACGGTAAGTGGATCATGCAGGCGTTTGTTGTGGGTGATTAATGGTGTGGGTGACTAATAGGATGGGTGACTGACGCAACTGAAGAGGGTTCCGTGGCTGCTAGTTTGCGATCGCGCCATCAAATGTCTAGAATTCCCGCAGGGTATGTTGCGATCGCCAACCGATTGGATTAGCTCTTGACACGGTTGAAAGAGGTTAACGTAGTTAAAGTGCGATTAGTGCAACGTGCAACTCTACAGAAACCGCCTCTATGAAATCTCCGATAAATGTTTGGGACTATAAGCCCTGGTGGTGTCAGCCTTGGTCGATCCTACTTACAGGTGTGGCGCTAATTGGCGGGAGTTGGCTTTTGCTGCATCTAATTTGGGTGACGGTGCTGGTGGCAATTCCGGTGCTGGCTTGGATGGGATTCTTTCTGCTTGTCTATCCGAAGGCGGTGGCGAAAAGTATGGAACCCTGACTCCTCCTATTTTTGAGGAGAACTTTTGTAATGTTTCAATCGATTCCATCTGGTGAATACTCAAATGGAAATCGATTGAGCTATCCAATGATTAATTCTAGGGAAACAAGCCTGTCATTCTTGTCTACGTTGACGGTGCTATTTATCAATACGATCGCGCCTAGTCAACTTCTCGCAGCACCCGTCAATTCGGCTGGCGAAGAAAAAATTTCTCAGCAGTTAGTTCTACGGATTCTAAAGTGTCCTTCAGATTGTCTGAAAGAGATGAAACTGCTCATAGGTCGTCTGCCGGAAAAGCTACCCGTAGACTTACCGCTACCTAGCAATGCGAAAGTAATTGCAACGCTAGTGCGGAATCAAAAACATGCAGAAGTTATTCTGGACGCAACACAGTCTCCTGATCAGATTCGAGCTTTCTACAAAGCTCAGCTTCAAGCTGCTGGCTGGAAAAACCCACGTAGCTACAGTCACTTTAATAGTGAGAGACCTGGCTTTATCGTTTCAGATAGCACCGACAATTTGCCGTTGTATTTCTGTAAGAGCGCACAAGGCCCAGGGCTAAGCATTGCATCGGGTCGTGGAAGTAGCAATGCGCCAACGGACGTTCGTCTCTACTTAGACAACGGTTCTGATATCTGCCAAGAACCGCAAGCTCAACAAACCACAGAGCCAAACGAGCAACTACCTTTACCTAGCTTGGTTGCTCCATCCAGTATTCAAGTCAGCAACGCAACCTCTATTGGAGGCGATGGCTATGGTGAAAACTTTTATGCTTCTGCCCATTTAGAAAGCCAACTCAGTGCTGCTGCAATTCAGGCTGCCTACGAAGAACAACTAACTCGCTCAGGATGGACGAAGCTTAGCACTCACAAGGATGAGTCTATTCTCTGGAGTTCTTGGAAATTAAAAGGTAAACAGGGGCAATACTTAAACGCATTGCTCACCTTCACACCAAACGAGAACAAAGCAAATCAATACACTGGTACGATTGTTGTGATTAAGCAGTAATTCAACGTAGATCGTGTCTACAGCGTTTTAGAATTTAGCGATCGCCTTGCCCAATCTTCGCTAAACGCTATCCTTCGGAGCTTGCTACCACAAGACAAGCTCCGGGGGATCACTACTCTTCGGCAGCCTCTCCGCCTACTACCACATCCCGAATTCTCAAACTTGGGCCGCCGCAACCAACCGCCAATCCGCTCTGTCCGCCCTTACCGCATCCGCCTGACTCATCCCAGAAAAAATCATCCCCGATCGCTTCGATATCTGCCAGCGTCTTAAACGCATTGCCCGAAAGCGTCACATCTCGGACAGGTTCCGCCAGTTCACCATCGCGAATCATCCACGCTTCCCCAGCCGTAAAGGTAAACATCTCTCCATTCGTCATGCCGCCGATCCAGTTGCGGGCATACACCCCTTCTCTAATGTCATTAAACAAATCCTTCACAGGCGTCTTTCCCCGCTCGATCCATGTATTTGTCATCCGTACGATCGGCGCATATTGATAATTCAAACACCGAGCATTTCCAGTCGGCGTTTCCCCCAACTTGCCTGCCGTTTCACGAGAATGGAGCCGCCCCACCAATACGCCATTTTCAATCAACTGCGTAGTCGTCGCTGGAACCCCTTCATCGTCGTAAAAATAGCTGCCGCGATGCTCTGGGAGTGACGCTCCATCAAAAATCTGTAGCTCTGGGGAGCCGAACCGCCGTCCTAGACTCATCACCTCTAGCAAGTCAGGATTTTCGTATGCCATATCCGCTTCTGAGAGATGCCCAAACGATTCATGGACAAACAAGCCTGACAAGATTGGATCAATCACAACCGTGTACGTATTGCCTTTTACAGGAGGCAGCGCCAAAGAATTTACCGCCCGTTGTGCCGCCGCTTTTACTGGCTCATCTAAGCCCAGCAAGTCTTCAAATGCCTTTCGAGAGCCGACCGTTTCTCGCCCCGTCTGAACCATTTCGCCATCGCGGGCTGTTGCCGCAAACCGCATTTCTATATCAATCCAAGATTGTTCGATCAGCGTTCCGTCAGAGGTGGCAAGAATGATGCGCTGAGCGCTGTCACCGTAGCGTACTGAAATCGTTGCAATGCGAGGATCAACGCTGCGTAAGATGTCGCCATAGTGCTGACAGAGTTCTCGTTTTTGAATCAATGGAATCTCACGGGGATCAGTTCCAGCGATCGCAACCGCACGAGAATCTTGAATCGGCGTCACCGGAGCCAAGATCGTTTCATCGTCGCCTACCAATCGAGCAGCGGCGATCGCGTCTTCAATCCGGTCTTTTAGACCCGATAGCTGATTGAAACTCGCAAATCCCCAGCCGCTCTTATGACACGCTCTAACCTGTCCTCCAATCGAGATGCCTTCACTGAGCGCCTCAATTTTGTTACGTCGCAGAAGAATATCTGTGCCTTCCGCCGACTCTAATCGAATGGCGAGATAGTCCACTTGATGACGGTAGCGATGCATCAAGTCAGACAATAGATTTTTGGCATCAGCGAGGGCATTGCTCATGAGACAGAGAAGCGTAACAACTGCCTTCATTGTGCAATCAATCGCAACGGGTTGCAATTGTATTCCAGTATGGGTGTTCCAGAATGGCGTTTCAGTTCGGCTTCATTAAACTAGAGCAAACTTAGACCAGAGCAAACTGAGCCAAGGAGAACCGATTCTGCGCTTCCCGAATAATTTCGCCTGCTTGAATGGCCTCCTGAAGCTGCTTTAAAGCATTGATGTCTTTCGGGTCGCAACTGCCGATCGCTAACATTTGTCGAATTAACCCTTCCGATTCGACACTGAGGCACTTGTTCTCTAGAGCGGATTGAACCAAAACTTGAAGCATTGCAGCAAAGATCTCAACAGATCTAGAGGGTGACTTAGCTTCTATTATTGAAAATCTAGAGGTTAGCAGCGCTGATAGCGATCGCGCTTAGGAGTGACGTTACCTGTGGATGATTGTGATTCAGAACACCGCTATGTCGTTTTAATTGCAATAGAGACGTGTTTTGAGTGATGATCGTGTGGGGTCTCTATGCTATTCGGGTTGCATATGCTGCCAATCCGTTCGCATCAGATGATAGAAAATTTTGATGTTTGTCTGCAAAGCCGATCTCATTATTGACGCAGAACGCATTAACGGCATTTTGAAGTCTGGATAATTTCCATTACCTCTGTGTAGTTAATCTGTGTAGTTAAATAGGTAATCAAACTTGCGTCAGTCTTCATGGATAAGGTTGCCCAACTTCTTCGTAGTGCCCAGCCGCCTCAAATTGTTGGCTGTTGGGGATATGGAGATGATTCAACTCTGGAGGTTTTGTCGGTCCTAGATGCAACGTGTCCACCTACATTAAACAGTTCACTATTGGACGTTGGGCTGTCTGCGTCGCGGTTTTTTACTGAGCGTGAACAGGCGGATGCTTGGGCAACCGTTGCAGAAGAGCGGTTGATCTTAGGGCGAGATGCGTTTGGGCGAGTGCCACTGTATTGGACGCAAGTGGAACACGTCATTTGGTTTGCCTCACGATCGCAGGTGCTGTTGCCACTACTGAAAGAGCGAGCGATTAGCATTGAGGCGATGTATGGCTATAGCTGCTTTTCGTATGTGCCAACACCACTTACTCCCGTCCAGGGAATTAACGCAATACCGGCGGGTACAGAGATGAGTTGGACGAGAGATGAGCAAACAATGTGCATTTCACCGCCTCAGTCCAGCCGATCGTTTGAGTGGCGAGAAGCAGACACGCTCTTAGCGGATGAATCCGATGCGATCGCGCAACTGCAAACGTTGCTGAAAGACGCGATCGATCGCGAGACAAGCGATCTAGGCAATGAACCGGTTGGTGTGTTGCTATCGGGAGGACTAGATTCATCGATTGTGGCGGCGTTGCTTGTGCAAGCGGGAGCCAAGGTACGAGCCTACAGTTTGGACTTTGGCGGGACAGGCACTTCAGAGTATCTTTACGCCGAGCAAGTCGCGCAGTGGCTCAACATTCCTCTGGTGAAAGTGGATGCAAGTCCGCAACGGATTCGCAACGCTCTAATTCCAACCGTACAGGCTCTAGATTTACCCTTTGGAGACGGAGTGACGGTTCCGCTTTTTCTTCTGTCAGAAGCGGCAAGTCGAGATACGCGCGTGATCTTCAATGGCGAGGGCGGCGATCAGCTATTTGCAGGCTGGACAAACAAACCGATCATTGCAGCAAGCGTCTATCAAACCCATCATCCAGGTGAGGAAGAATCGTTTACCCATCAATATCTCCGTACCTTCCATCGGCTGTGGGGATACGAAGCTCTGGCGTACGATCCAAAGGTGTATGCTCAGGTCAAACACTTACAGGCGCAAGATTGGCTGCAAGACGCGATCGATCCGGCGTTTACCCCTTCGCTCCTATCTCGATTGCGCCGCGCTTCGCTGATGTTGAAAGGAGCACAGAACATTCATCCGCGTGCGACGGCTCTAGGGTGGGCGCACGGCTTGAAGGTGCGATCGCTCTTTTGCAATATGCCGCTCGCACAATGGACATTTGGACTGTCTGGATCGCTTTGTTTACAAGGATCGTGCGAAAAGTATATTCTCAAACGGGCGGTGGAGGACTGGCTCCCACCCGATATAGTGTGGCGACAAAAGCGGGGAATGGGTGTACCTTTAACCGCGTGGTGTTTCAACCAATGGTGGCATGATCTGGGCGATTGGCTAAACCCAAATCGTCTTAGCGCAGAGCAGCTATGGCAGCCTGATCTCGCCGCTCATGTTGTGGAGGGCAAATTGGGCGCTGCGATGGCGGGTCGTCGTATGGGTGAAGTGCTGTGGTTGTTGGTCATGTGGGAGATGTGGATGGCGAACGTGCATCAACCGGGCAGTCTCGATCCTCATCCACCGTCTTGGAATCATTTGTCTTGGAATCATCCGTTTTGGTTGCCGTCGTGGGTATGGAAATATCGTCAGAAATGGAAGGAATGAGCATGGTAAAAGCAATCGATTCCTCGTCGCGACCAGTCGCGATTGAGACTCCATTTCGTTTAGAACTGGCTCAAACCCTGCTCGAAACTTACGGTTCACCGTTGTATGTGTACCAGCGCGATCGCTTAGACGAAACGATTCAACACATCACCCGCTCGATTCCCTATCCTCACACTCAGTTTCGCTTTGCCAGTGTTACCAATGGCAACCTGTCACTACTCAATATCTTTCGTCAAAACGGTTGGGGACTCCACGCCAACACCCCCGGAGACATTTACTTAGGGCTGCACGCAGGCTTCGAGCCGATTCAGATTGTCTACAGTGGCAGCAACCTCGATCGATTTGAAATTGAACAAGCGCTCAATTGGGGCGTCACCACCTACAATCTCGACAGCCTCGATCAGCTTCGCCTCTTCTGCGCTGTCTATCAATCCCTACATCTCGGCTTTAGCCCCCGTCTGGGTCTCCGTCTAAATCTCCCCGAACTGACAGGAGACAGTCGCATTGGCGTTCATCCTGACGACTTTACCCGTGCCATCGCCATCACCGATGCAGCAGGGTTAGCCCTGAGCGGGCTTCACTTCTATCGCGGCACAGGCACAAACGCGACTGACGCTTTTGTAAGCGCGATGGATACGGTGATTGCTGCCGCGCAAGGTTTACCTGATTGGCGATATCTCGACTTTGGTGGCGGGTTTGGCTATCCGTATCGACATCGCGGAGGGGCAGCGTTTGATTGGCATCAGTTTGGAACAGAGTTAGATCGACGGCTCCAGCACTGTGAACGATCGATCGAGCTAGTGATTGAACCTGGACGCTCTGCGATCGCACGGTGCGGCACGCTACTCGCAACTGTTGTTTCCGTCAAGTGGCAAGGCAACGTGCAGATCGTGGGCGTTGACACGACGGTTGCCAATTTGTCGGTTCCCTCGGTTCATGGTGGCTATCGCGAGATTGCCGCTTGGCGATCGGATACGGTGCTTCACCCAACTCAGGTTTGCGGCAACACGACGTATTCTCGCGACTATCTCAGCAAAAGCTGTGCGCTACCTGCGCTTACAACGGGCGATGTCATCGCGATTTTAGATGTTGGTGCTTACGGATATGCGATGTCATCACACTTTCTGCATCGCCCCCGCCCGGCTGAGGTATTGCTAGAGCAAGAGGCGCATCGATTAATTCGTCAACGTGAAGCGTATAGTGTTTTGGTAGATCATCAAGTGTTTTCATCATCAAGATAGACATGAAATATGAAATGTATCCAGTGTGGAACCGATAACACGTTAAAAGATCGAACCGAACATCTAGGAGCGTGTAAAAACTGCCAGCATCGGTTTGCATTTGAGCCGACTCAGATGCCAGCCGTTAAAGTCACTGACCCGATGTTTGCTAAAGCGATCGCAGATCTATCCGCGAACAACAGCCTGTTCTACACGCCAAAGCAACTCCTCTACTTTCTAGACCGACGACTGCGATCTAAAGCTTCCATGTCAAAAGCAGGTTGGATTTTTCTTTACTTCTTTGTAACGGGCTTCTTCTCGTTACTGATTGGTAGTTTTCTGTCTGATATTTTGAATTTCAGTTTAATTCCTTGGGTTGCGATCGTAGTTAGCACGCTATTTGTCTATTTGCTGTATCGATCTAGTCGAGCCGTTCGAGCAACGACGAAGCAGCGTCGAGCTAGTGCAGAAAGTTTGATTGTCGTTGGCGTGATCATTCTTGTTGTCGGAATCATTATTAGTATTACAATCGAATCGTTCCTATTCTGCGCTTTTAGCATTGTGTTGGGTATGATGACGATCTATTTAGGTCGCTTACAGAAGAGCCGTCAAAGTGAGTTTTCTCAGGAATTCTTGATTGGGCAAAGCGATCTAGCGGAATGGCTAATACGTTGGCAAAACGTCAATGGCTCGATTGCTCAGCTGTTGCCTCCTCCAAATGAACAGGCAGCACCCGTAACGATTAGTCCAGAAATCAGCACCTATAGTTTTGATCGCTTGGTCGTGTGTGACACCGCCGCGATCGCTCAACTCCTAATCGCCAACAACTTTCATTTCGAGAACAACTGCGCGATTCTCAGCATCACGGGATATCCGCAAAGCATTTTCGACACCACAATGCAAATGCTGCGACGCAACCCCGCTCTGAAGGTCTATGTCTTTCACGATTGCAGTCCGCGCGGAGTTGAATTAATCCATCGGCTAAGCAGTAGTGAGCGTTGGTTTCAAAATAGCAATGTCGTCATGATTGATGTTGGATTGCTTCCTAAGCAAATCCTGGCAGCACAAGGCATGTTCATTCAGTCGTCGCCCGAATCAGCGCAAGCCGCTAAACAGTTGTCTCCTGAAGTTCGTGACAGTCTATCGATCGCAGACGTGGAGTGGCTAGAAGCGGGAAATTTCGTGGAACTAGAGTCATTTAGCCCCCAGCGCTTGATTCAAGTGTTGAATCGCGGCATCGCAGGTACACAGGAACTAGACGCCAGTGGGAGCGACGGCTTCCTGCTGATTGGCGATAGCGGCTATGTCTACAGCACCGATAGTTTTGGTTAACGGCTCCCGTGCGCTTGCAGCCACAGTTCTAGACTTACCAATAGCCACAGCTTCACGCCATACCGTCCCCAAACATCGCCTTCATAATCGAGCCATTGGCGAATGAGCGCTTGATTGAGATAGGGCGAGATCGCGGCATTCTTACCGAGCAACAGCGCTCTTGCCTGCCGATTCCAATACTTCCGAAATCCCAGTTGCACCGGAGCCATCATGCCACTCTTCGGACGCTTTAGAATCGCATCCGGTAGTAAATCGGCAACCGCCTGTTTCAGCACCGCTTTTTCTTCGACTCCAGACAGCTTGTAGTGAGGAGGAATCTGCATACTCAGATCAACAATGCGCTGATCAAACAGCGGCGATCGCCCGTGCAGTCCAACGGCTCCCGTCAGATTGTTCACCTTGGTTAAAATCTGGTCGGCTCCCTTAAATCTGATGTTCAATGTCATCAATCGATTTAAGTAATTTGCATCCGACTCCAGTTCTTCAGAAAAGATCCACGGTTCTGTCAGCACAGATGACCACTCGGACGTTAGCAACTGTGGCAGATCCGACGCACACTTGTGATACGCCATCAAATACGCTTGCAAGGCATCCTGACCCGCCACGGAGCCATACAACCGATTCATCAACATCGGCTGGTTTTTAGGGCCGCCAAAGCAAGGATCACCGCCTTCACCGTTTAAAATTACGTTTACCGACTGACGTGCTAAGGTTCCCAACAGAAAATTTGGCACGGTGAGCGGATCGCCAATCGGATCATCCAAATACGCCATGACTTCTGGCAATCGCGCCCACATTTCCTTGAATGTAATTTCTAGAATGTGATGCTGCGTTCCACAATGCTCTGCAACCAGGCTCGAAAACGCTAATTCGTTTGGACATGCTTCACCAAAATGAATCGAATATGTATGAACCGATTTCGTATGCTTTGCGGCCAGTGCCGTGATGCAACTAGAATCTAAGCCCCCTGAAAGAAACACTCCTACAGGCTCTTTGGGCAAATAGTCCTGCACGACTTGCTCAAGCAATACGCGGAGACGATCGCTATGCCATGTTAATGATGCGTCAATGATTTGTTCTTGCAGTTGCCAATAGCGATGTGTTTTTTCATCTGGCAATCGCAGCACTGTTCCTGGTCGCACTTCTTTAATCTGTTGCCATAGCGTTCGCTCTCCTGGAACAAACGCACAGCAAAGATAATCGCGCAACGCGATCGCATCAATGTCATTTGAGCGATGAGGTGTTAGCGATCGCAGTTGAGGCGACACCCATCGAGTCCCCTTTGTCTGGGTGTAGTAAAGCGTTTGACTCCCCGTGCGATCGCGCCCTAACCACAGTTCTTGTCGCTCTCGATCCCAAACAACGATCGCAAACATGCCAATTAATAATTTCAGCGTGTCCGTCCCAAACCGTTCCCATAGAGCGGCAATCAGCCGCAAATCGTCTTGTTGTGGCGACAAGCCTACCGTTTGCCACAGTGCATCTGTCTGGGTCAGCCACACATCACCCACGACCACGAATCGCTCCGTAGGACTCAACGCAAACGGAATCGAGGGAGATGCATTGGTTGGAGCAACGACTGCAAACTGATCATCACGCCACAAAACATTTTCATCGGAAGCGCACCCTCCCCAAGCGACTTTCCAAGCCGTTGGGCTGACACAAGTTGAAACCGCTTTGGAGCGTCTAAAGGCATGAAATACCATAGGGAAAGCGACACAACTTTCTTTAATTGGGATCGTAGGAAGAGTTTAAGATTAGCAGCGATCGGTTAAATCGGCTCAACCGATAGAATGTGGCGAGCCGTCACTTCGGGCTGCTCAATGTGAGGAACATGCTTACAATCTCGAATCCAAACTAGCTGATTATTGGGAATATCTTGACGAAATCTTAGAGCATCGGCGGTTCCCAACACATCATCTGACTCACCCCACAGAATCAGCGTGGGCTGGCGAATCTTACAAATCTGATCGGCTAAAAAATCGTATCCACCACTTTTCGTAAAGGAGATCGTCGCCTCATGCCATCCCGCCATTTCTGTATGCAGTAACGAACACCGAATCAAATCAATGACTTTAGCCTCTGACCCCAGCGCCATGCTCAGCTCTAGCGCCTTCAGTTTACGCTGACGCAGATATTCTACCGCCCAATAATCGAGCGGCGGAAACAAGAATTTCACCAACGGCGGAGCAACGGTGTAACCCAAACTATCGATCAACACCAGTCGCTCAACGAGCGACGGATAGGCAAGCGCAAACGCGATCGCAGCGGCTCCTCCCATCGATGCCCCCACTAACACCACTGGACGCCCAATCATGGTTTTCCAAAATTCGTAAAGATGAGATTGAATCGTGCGCGGACTAAACGCGATTCCTGAAGGACGATCGGTAAAGCCAAATCCAAGTAAATCGACACTCCAAGTTTCCGCTTGGGTTGCCAATCGTGGCAGAAGATAGCGAAACTCTAACAGAGAGCTATCAAAGCCATGCAGCAGCAGAATCGGAGTCTCGCCCTGCCCCTGCTGAACGTATGCCGTCTGAATCGGAATTGGGGATAGAGGAGTAGTAACAGCGCAGCGTCGAATGGACTGAACGGCGTGAATCGATTCAGGCTCAGTTAACGCCTTTACAGATGCAGGTAGAAATGGTGTGACCATAGGGGTTTTATCAACAGGGGTTTTATCAACGACTACTCACGGTCGTGGGCAAAGGCTGCTAAATCGTCAGATAGCAATACCGACAAATCCGGTTCGTTTACAATAAGACCAACGAATTCTTTGCAGTCTGCACAGTTGATGGACTCTATGGTAACGAATGCGTCTCAAACCAACGCTCACGCCGACTCGCCTCACTCCACACGAGTCGCACCGCTAGAAAGTGGCGATCGTGTATCCCGTCGAGAATTTGAGCGTCGCTATGCTGCCGCAAAACACATTCAAAAAGCAGAACTCATTGAAGGAGTTGTCTACGTGGCTGCTGCACTGCGCTTTAGAAGTCATGGCAAACCCCATGCTGAATTAATGGGTTGGTTGTTCAACTATCAAGTTTCAACTCCAGGAACTGAGTTGGCTGATAATTCAACTGTGCGGCTCGATCTTGACAACGAACCGCAGCCCGATGTTGCTTTATTTCTCGATTCGTCTGTGGGTGGGCAAGTACACATTTCAGACGATGACTACCTTGAGGGCGCACCTGAACTGATTGCAGAAGTGGCAGCGAGTAGCGCAGCCTATGATTTGGGCGATAAGAAGAAAGCCTATCGACGCAATGGAGTGCAGGAATACATTGTGTGGCAGATGTTTGAGAACAAGCTGGATTGGTTTGTCTTACAGGACGATGAATACGTGGCCTTGACACCCGACAAGACTGGAATCATTCGCAGTCGAGTTTTTCCAGGACTGTGGTTAGCGGCAGACGCATTATTAGCGGGGGATATGCCGTCGGTGATCGCAACGTTGCAGCAGGGGTTAGCGTCACCAGAACATGAGGCGTTTGTGCAGCAGATCCACACTTTGCAACGCGAGTAGCTTCTACTTCACGTTAGCGCGAGCGCCTGTTTGAGCTGCATATGCGATCGCTAGAGCATCAGAGGCATCATCGGGTTTAGGAATCTCTGCCAGTCCAAAAATCAGCATCACCGATTGTTGAATTTCAGATTTTTCAGCTCCGTATTTTGCGACTGCCGCTTTGACTTGAGATTGATGCAGAAAAATTGGTTCATCCAGTCCGCATTCTCCGAGCGCCAACTGAATCACGCCCAGTGCCCGCAGCACCTTATTGGCATTCGTGTTTTCTCGTGTGAAGAACGGCATTTCTAAAGCGACAACATCGGGCTTTAGGAGTTGGCAGAGTTCGCGGATGTCGTCGTGAATCTGTTTGAGTCGATCATAAATTGGCGCTTTTGCAGGCGTGACAATCACCCCATAGTCGAGCGCTTTTTCATCGTGAATTGCCCCGTAACCAATCGTTGCGATCGCGGGATCAATGCCTAAAATTGTTTTGCCTCGCAAATCTAGCATGAGGAATATCGTAAGCCGCTCTGGTCGAGCCTGAAGGGTATATTTCTCATAATACACGCGAACTATTAATTAGAGAGGTTCTGCGTCATTTCAGCAACGCGATCGTACTTTCATAAAGCGAGACAAAGCGGGTTTCGTCTAACGCCTGATTGTGATTCCAAGTTGCAACCACGCAATACTGCTTTCCATTCTTAGCTTGCAGCGCTGTTGTGAGATTGATCACGCCTGGCTCTGAGCCGCCTTTGAACGCCACTCGCGCCCATGCCTGCGAATTGGAAATACCTGGATTGATGCTCATGAGCGGCAAATCTTTCACCCGATTCATGAGAGAACACAGTTCTGCGGGTGTGAAAAACCATTCGATATCAAGGGCAACCGGATCAGCAACGAATTCTTCTACACCTGGTAGAGGTCGTTGAGCAATTTCGTCTAACAAGGCACGACGGGCGGATAGATTAGCGGCTCGATAGCGTTGCAGCAAATCGTGATTCGTTTGAGCTTTTAGAATAAATGCCTCACGGGTCGTCAAAAACGGTTGATTGCGAGGCGTCAACGGCTCGATCGCATCTCGTCCGACCAGATGAATTAGGTGATCGGTAGCAGTGTTATCGCTTTGGGAAATCATCAAAGCTGCCACCGATTGCACCGTGAGCAAAGAACCATCTGCCCAAGATTGTAAAAATCCTGAAGGCAAACTCTTCTGACGCTCTTGTAAGGAAATTACTTCATCCCAGCGATGTTGTCCCGATTCAATTTGAGTCTTTAGTGCTGCCAGTACTGCCAGCTTAAATGCCGATCCTACTGCCAAGGGTGTGCTTTCATTTAACCCAACCTTTTTAACGTTGTTTTCTACAATCAACAGACTAACTTTACCGGGTAGCTGTTTGAATTGCGCGATCGCATCGTCTAGACTCTTAAACTGTGCCTGAACAGGTAGAAATCGTAATCCTACAATTTGTCCTTTCGGATCGAGGACAATTTTAGCTGGAACAACTCCTTTCTCGTAAACCAGTTGATAGTCGTTGCCACTTGGCTCGACGCGCTGATACTTCCCGAGTTCAGTTGTCAAACTCATTAAAATATTTTGAACTTGTTGTACCGAAACTTGCGCTAGAAAACTGGGCGCAAACCATTCTGAAGCAACAGCATTGGCGGTAGCGAGGCGTTCTAATGCTGTTTGCGGAGTTATTGATTGCTGGTTTTGCATCGCAACGGCTGGGGTTTGGAGCAGAGGCTGAGTAAGCCCGACCACGAGTAAGACGACTAGGCTTACACGAATCAGGTATTTGGCGAACCGTAGTTGTTTAGGTAGAGACAACAGCAGCATTTCAGTTTCCCGATCGCACTTGCTTAAAGTGTCTCACAAACGATTTCAAATCCTGATGGAACCTTGCGGAAGATTGAAATGGCAAGGTGTAGCTCTAGATAGGCGAAGAGTGAGGAAACGGGTATGGTTGCACAGTTAGCTCAAGGGTTAAAGGGACTGAGTGCCGCACTATTGTTGAATCTAGCGGTTGTTCCGATTAGCGCAGCGCACAACTCCGTAGGAACCGATCAGCCTGCAATCAGCGCAGAGCGCAATGTAAGAACCAATGTGAAAACCGCTCAAGCCGCGCCGAGAACCGCTCAATCTGCGACGTGTAAAGTCACTCCGCCCACCAATTTGAAGAAAACAAATCGCTATGGCATCTTTGGCAATGATCAGTTTGACACTGTCGTGTGTGGATATTTAATCACACGACAAGAAGAAATTTTTGAGCAGAACGTCAATGTTGCCTACTTTCGCATCAATAAATTCTATGATCCAGGCTTCAAAACGGCGATCAAAAAAGGGGTCGATAGTGGAAACAGCGTTAACTCAGTTAGCAACGGAGTTTATGACTTTAATTTGGGCTGTTTAGATCGCGGCAGAATTGTAGGAGACATGATGCAAGAGAACAAAGTTTACATTACGCCAGCAGATCAAAAAAGAATTCTTAACACATCTGTTAGTCAGCCCGTTTCTCTTGTTCTCTCGTTCGACGTACATGGTGGTGCTGACTGCACCTGCTGCAATCTTGCTGAGCAAGTTCGAGTACTACGCTAGTAATCAATAATCCATTCATTCGGAAATTGAACAATTTATTTTTGTATCACTCTTTGTTGTGCTGCTAAGTGCGATCGCTACTATTTCTAATTATGATTCACCGCAATGTCATTTCTGTTATCGGACTCACTCTAGCTTTCTTAGGCACCGCTTCATCTGCTCAAGCCCTTCCTGGGCAGAAGATCCAGACCGTATTGCAGTGGGCGCAAAAGCATTCCTTGTTATCTCCGTTTAAGCGCGACATCGGAGAGTTGAGCGGATTGCCATTCTACACCAGTGAAGCAAAAGTAAAAGGTGGCAGTATTGTGTTTGCCATGAATCCCACAGATCAAACAGACATAGTAGTTGGAGAGGAAGCGATCGCTTATCGAACTCAAAGCAATAGAGCAAATGCAGCCTTTACTAGAACGAATACGGAAGGATTAAATCTCATTCGAAGCATCTACACTCAACCACTTGCTAACGTTGCTAACGACTTCCAACAATCGAAATATGTGGCGCGAGTTGAGTTCAATCATGTAGACCTACGATTCTTTCAAGGCAAGCGATTTGGTTATACCACTTTAGAATTCAAGGAACCCAGTCAAGGAGAACGCTTCTATCACTTCAAAGTAATTCCGTTGAAGGATCTCAATAGTGCCATTTTAAGCGAACAGCAGTGCCGCAAACAAAGCGCTGATGGCTGCGAATGAAATTCGCTCCATTGCCAAATTTAATGCATTCTGAACAACCTTTAGAATACATATCTTGAATGCGATTCGTTTCACAAAGCTCTAGAGCTTGCGGATCACAATCCCTTGTTGTCGTTCTGCATGTCTAAATTTTCTTACTTATGGCGATCCTGTTGTTCCATCAGGGCATTCTGGTTATACATTATGAGTAACGTTCAGCCAACCTAGCTGGAGCCACCCCATGAATAAAGCCGTTGCTGTATTAACCATCTTAATGTTAGCGAGCATTCGTCCTGCCGTTGCTCAATCTCTCCAAGTTGAGCAGAGCGTAGCGCCAAATGAACCGCTTCGATCTTCACAGGTTCGACCTTCACAAAGCAGAATTCAAATGCAACCCGTTGCGCCTTCAGTGGAAGGGTTTGGAGATGCCGCTTCGTTGTCTGGGTTGCAGACGCGATCGCTAAGAGATACTTCCCTGCCATCCCCTGCCAGCTTTAGCTTACCTGGAGTCGGGCAGTCTCCTCAGTACAGAGGCCCGCTTGGCAGTTTAGAAATTGGTGGCGGCGGTCTTGATCTGAGGGCGAATCCCTCAAATGTGTTTCCCCAAACTCCAGCTGAGTACAACACGGGGATGAAAGTGCGCTATCGATTCGATCCGCAAGATTAAGAGAATTTGCAGTGGGAGGCGGTTGAGTCGCAACCGCCTCCCATACTCCTGTGATAGAGTAATCAGGGTTCGCTCATGCTCAAATTATGGCGTCTGAGTTCTTAGAAATTGGCAAAATCGTGGCGGCTCACGGAATTAGGGGAGAGGTGCGCGTTTACCCAAACTCAGATTTTCCAGAGCGCTTTGAAGTGCCCGGAGAGCGGTGGTTGTTGCGTCCGAATCAGCAAGAGCCAGAACCAATTCGGTTGATTGGGGGCCGCTATTTGGATGGGAAAGGACTGTATGTTTTGCAGTTGGAAGGAGTGCGCGATCGCAGCGCAGCAGAAGCGCTACGAGGCTGTACACTCCACGTTCCAGAGCGCGATCGCCCTCAGCTTGAAGACGGCGAATTTCACGTATCAGATCTAATCGGGCTTCCGGTATATCATCAAGCCAATCAAGCTCTCGTCGGAACCGTAACCGATGTCATGACTGCGGGTCACGACTTACTAGAGGTCAAATCTCCGCAGGGCAAATCGATTTTGATTCCGTTTGTCGAAGCGATCGTTCCTGTTGTCAATCTGCGCGATCGTCGAATCGAAATCACGCCTCCGAGCGGATTGATTGAGTGATCAGACATGATGAATTTAGTGATTATGCAATGTGGCAGCGGATGGGCTAACAGAGGCAACGAAAACCTTCCGCTAATCCATTACATCCGCTGCCAACAAGCTCTATTCACCCGTCACTGATAGTTCATTCACCCACACTCTAGGTGCAACTCCAGATCCGGTAAATTCCAGATCTTTCTCTACGTAAATAATCGAATTCAGCACCTCGCGAATATCACCCGCGACCGTTGCCGACTCGATGCTGATGCGCTTGCCATCTTTAATCAACCAACCATCAAACGGCAGCGAAAATGATCCTTGCAACGCCTGCACACCTGCGTGAAGGGCGCTCAGATCGTCAATCAAAATCACATTGTCTGCTGTGTCCAGACTATATTCCTCTGAAGCAGATTCTCCCGGAAACACATGAAAGAAGTTCGGGCTAACCGTCACTTTTGCGCCCATATTGGCGTTTCCAGTCGGTTCTGTATTCATTCGCTTTGCTGTGCCAGCGCTGTGCAGAAAACTCGTCAACACCCCATTTGTAATCAGAGGTACGCGACGCGTCGGCGTGCCTTCTCCATCAAACGTTTCTGCTCCAACATTATCAGGATGCAGCGCATCATCGCAGACCGAAAGCAACGGAGAGGCGATTTGAGTATTGAGCGATTCTGGCGTCGAAAGACTCTGGTTATCGAGAATGCTTTGAGCGTTGTACAAGTTAGAGAACGCGCCCAGCAAACTCAAAAAGGCTTCTGGGGAGAAAACAACCCGATACTTTCCGGTTTTTACCTTCTCATAGTTGAGATGGCTAATTGTTTTCTCAGCCGCTTCTTTGAGACAGCCGTTAATGTCGAGCTTTGCTAACCCAGTGCTGACCCGAAAGGCCCCAGCACTACGCGGCTTTCTGCCTTCTTCTTCGGTTTTGGTGTAGAGATAGAGCGATGCATACGAATGGGCTTCATGCCGCAAGGCTCCGACGCTGTTGAGATAGAAGCGATCGATATCTCGCTGCGCCAATCCATTGTAGGGAACGCCGACGATCGCAGGATGCGCTTCTAACAATTCCTTTTCTGCACCCACAAGGGTTTGAAGCAGTTGTGAGACTTCTGCCTGCGGAGACCGATCAGTAGCGTTGGCATGAGCGATCGCGGCAGTTGCTTCAGGGCTAAAGTCGGGCACATTGTCTTTGACACCAAATGCACTCGCCTCGTGAGCCGTTTTTAGCGCCAGTTGCAAGCCGATTGGGTCAACGTCAGTGGTCGAGGTGACACCAACCGTATGAGCATCATTCCAAACGCGAACGGTAATGCCCGATCGATTCGAGGCTTTCATTTGTTGGGGTTCGCCCTGATCGACCTGCACGCTAGTTTCATCAACCGTGGAGCCGTAAATGTCAAATTTCTGAATGCCCAGTTTCTGCGCGGCGGTTTGGGCGTAGGACGCAATTTCGTTGATCGTTGGCATAGAAATCTTCTGGTTAAATATCGGGGGCTATTGAAACGGGTAGGGATGCATCAGCACGCATCCCTCAAGAATCATGAGCTGAACGGAAGTTAACGACCGCCCACTGTGATCGAATCAACCTTGATGTGAGGCTGACCGACGGTGACATAAATGCTGCCACTCACCGAACCGCAAAATCCGGCTGCCAAGCCCAGATCGTTAGAACACATGGAAATCTTGTCCATGATTTCGGTGGCTTCTCCGATCAGCGTTGCTCCTTTGAGCGGCTTGGTGATTTTGCCGTTCTCGATCAGATAAGCTTCATCGACCGCAAAGTTAAACTGTCCGGTAGGTCCAACGCTACCGCCGCCCATTTTTTTGCAGTAGATGCCTTTCTCAACCGAGTTGAACAGATCCTCAATCGAGTACTCACCTGGCGCAATATAGGTGTTTCGCATCCGACTAGCGGCGGCAAAAGTGAAACCTTGACGACGACCGCTGCCCGTTCTGGGGTGTCCGGTACGAACCGAGCCAGCGCGATCGCTGATGAAATTCTTTAGAACGCCATTCTCGATCAGCAACGTGCGCTGAGCAGGCATTCCTTCATCATCCATGTCGATCGTTCCGAAAGCGTCGGAGGTAATGCCTTCATCCCAAGCCGTCAAATTCTCATGAGCAATCTTCTGGCCTTTTTTGTCAGCAAACGGCGTCGTTTTGCGCTCGATCTGAGTTGTCTCCAGCAAGTGACCACACGCCTCGTGGAAAATCACGCCGCCAAACTGGTTTGCCATGATTACCGGGTAGCTACCCGACTCAACATAATCGGCATACAGCATCTTCGCCGCCGATCCTGACACATCTTCAGCGTCTGCCTTGTAGTCCCACGTTCTCAAGAAACTAGGATCGCTTGTGCTGCCCGATCGCTTGCTGATCGAAGACCGATTCGTGCCGTCTGCACAGAGTAAGCTGTAGCCAACCGATTGAGCCAGGCGAATATCGCGCGCAAACGTGCCATCGCTCGACGCGACCAAGACCTCTTGCCAATCCCGGAAATAGACCGCCCGACGCGACTGGACGTGATCCGCTTTTTGTGCCAGTTCACCATTCGCGGAGAGCAACACATCCCCCATTTCGCGCATGGAGCTACAGTTACCTAGCCAAGCATCCTTTCCTTTTTTAGTGGCGTAGTCGCGCAGCAGCTCAAGGTGAATTTCAGGAATGAATGCGTTGGGCGAGGGCAAATGTAAGCCCATGATTGACAAACCCTTCTCTAGGGCAGCTTTTAGCCCGTTGAACGACAAATCATTCGTGCTGACATAACAGTCTGCTTTGCCTCGAAACACACGTACGCCTGCTCCGGTGGAAAGCCGAGGTGAAATGCTAGTGATGGCATCATCTTCCGCCATGCAGCTAATATAGTTCACCCGTTCTAAGAAGAATTCAATAAAATCTGCGCCTGCTGCCCGTCCTAACCCCAGCAGAATGGAAAGGGGAGCTTCCCAGGTTTCATCGAAGCGATCGGGGGCGTAGGTGTACTTAAGACTCGGTAATTCCTTAGAGATTAATAAGGTCGGTGCTTGCATCGAAATGCCTCTTTAAATACTGGACTGGCGCTTTATTGCTCAGCTTTACTGCTCATTGTAGCGAAGGGAATAAAGACTGAAAGATAAAGAAGGGTGTGCTTTCCCTACCTGCGGCTTAAACATACCCTCGCTAGATGGCGTTGTGTTAAGAATTCTAAGAGCTACAGAGAGAAATACCCAGCGTTTCAATGAGCCATTCTTATCCTTTACCTATCTTGAAAGAAATTTTCGTCAACCTTTTATAAAGTCTTTAAGGTTTTCTAGCTGACCTCTCAGTGAGTTTACTGAAGAAAGTAGGGAATTCCTATGACAGTTCGTGAGGTATTCCCATGCGTGAGTTACTTGCACTGCTTAGTCTTCTCCTGTGGCTGGCGTTGATGGTTTGGGTATACCGCAGTTCTCCAGAGTGGTTTTTTGTTCCATTTTTCTTCCTGGCTACATTTGCCTATTTGCGGCTAATGGAAACGAGCAAGAGTTCCTAAGAAGCAATTCTTCAGCGATCGTACGGTTCCTAGCATTGCCCTTGAGCTAATCGCGCATCTTCATCTTTATCACGCTTTCCTGCCGTTCGGCTTTCTCAACCACTTCTCTCACCGCGCGATTCTGGGAATGCGATAGGCTGGTCATGGAGTAAAATCATCTTTTTGCCCTCGCCATGACTACTGACTTCTTGAGCCATCTCAACCCTTCACAACGACAAGCGGTGGAGCATTTTTGCGGTCCATTACTGGTGATTGCGGGAGCAGGATCAGGCAAGACGCGGGCACTGACCTATCGAATCGCCAATTTGGTGCTAGAGCATCGGGTTGACCCGGAGAATATCTTAGCGGTGACGTTTACGAACAAAGCGGCTAAGGAGATGAAAGAGCGGATCGAGCGACTGTTTGCCGAGCGGGAGGCAATGCGTGAGCATGGTAAACCGCTAGAGTCGTTGCCGGGATACGTGCAGACAAAGCTACGATCGCACATCTACAAAACCATTACCAAAGATCTGTGGATTGGCACGTTTCATGCGCTGTGCTGCCGAATTTTGCGTTTTGATATCGAAAAATTTCAGGATGAGCGGGGGCGCAAATGGACAAAGGCATTTTCCATTTTTGACGAGTCAGATGCTCAGAGCCTCGTCAAAGATATTATTATCAATCAGCTAAATTTAGACGAAAAGAAATTCGATCCGCGATCAGTTCGGTATGCGATAAGCAATGCGAAAAACAAAGGACTTTCTCCGCAAGAGTATGAGAAAGAGCAGCCGAATTTTAGAGGTCGTGTGATTAGTAATATCTACAGCGTGTATCAAGACAAGTTAGCCGAAAACAATGCTGTAGATTTTGATGATTTAATCCTAATTCCGGTACTTCTGTTTCGTCAGAATGAACAGATTCGAGCCTATTGGCACAAACGCTTTCGCCACATTTTAGTAGATGAATATCAAGACACAAATCGCACACAATACGATCTGATTCAACTGTTGGTTACAAATGGAGAATCAGCGACTAAATTCGATGACTGGAACTACCGCTCCGTCTTTGTGGTAGGCGATGCTGACCAGTCTATCTATTCGTTCCGCATGGCAGATTTCACCATCTTGATGGGATTCCAACACGACTTTGGAGATGGGTTGCCGGATGACGACACCCGAACGATGGTGAAGCTCCAGGAGAATTACCGCTCCACTGAGAACATTCTCCAACTTGCGAACGAACTGATCGAAAATAACACGGAGCGGATCGACAAAATTCTCAAACCCACTCGTGGACAGGGAGAACCTGCGTTCTGCTATCGCGCTCAAGATGAAATTGATGAAGCTGAATTTGTGGTTCAGCGAATGCGAAAGCTAGAGCAAAATAATCCTGATTTGCACTGGGGTAAGTTCGCGATTCTCTACCGGACGAACGCTCAATCGCGTGCGTTTGAAGATATTTTGGTGCGTTGGGGGGTGCCCTATAAGATTGTTGGCGGGTTGCGGTTCTACGATCGCAAAGAAATTAAAGACGTGTTGGCGTATTTAAGAGCGATCGTAAACCCTGCCGATACTATCAGCCTGCTGCGCGTGATTAATACGCCTCGTCGGGGTGTCGGCAAATCGACCGTTGAATCTCTGCAAAAAGCTTCGATCGAGTTGGGCATTCCGCTTTGGGAGATCATCAGCGATGAAACCTCGGTTAAAACCCTGGCTGGACGCTCGGCCAAGGGAGTGATTGCGTTTGCCAATATCATTCAGAAATATCGGGAGATGCTCGATGCTGTTTCGGCATCTGAGATTGTGCAAGGCGTGTTAGAAGATTCGGGATACGTTCAAGATCTCAAGGCGCAAGGCACAGACGAAGCGGAAGATCGCTTTCAGAACGTGCAGGAACTCTACAACGCGGTGCTGCAATATGAGGAAGAAAATGAAGACGACAAGAGCTTGATTGGCTTCTTGGCGAGTGCATCCCTCGCGTCAGATTTAGACAACACGCCAGAAGAAACGACAACCGTTTCGCTGATGACATTGCACTCATCGAAGGGATTAGAGTTTCCGATTGTGTTTTTAGTTGGGTTGGAGCAAGGCTTGTTTCCGAGCTATCGTTCTCTCGATGATCCGGCCGCGATCGAGGAAGAACGGCGGCTCTGTTATGTCGGCATTACCCGCGCTCAGGAGCGATTGTTCATCTCTCATGCTCGCGAACGCCGCTTATATGGAAATCGTGAACCTGCCAGTCCTTCGCTATTTTTGGCGGAAATGCCGCGTGAGTTAATGGATTCTAATACGGCAACCTCAATTCCAGCGAAGTGGACCAAAGGTGCGGCTCAAGCCAAGCCGCCGATTCTGGTCAACCATGCGGATGCCGATGCTGATTGGAGCGTTGGCGATCGCGTGATTCACAGCCAGTTTGGCGTGGGTGAAATTACAAATGTCTTTGGCTCTGGAACCAAAGCAACGCTGGCGATCCGATTTGATGGCTTGCCGGGAATGAAGCGGAAGATTTTACCGATTAGCGATCGCGCCCTCCAGCCGCTCGATTAATCTGTCTTCCATTCGATATCTGGAATGTTGGCGTTTAGCATAATGTTACGCATTGTACCGATGGGCAAATCTCGACCTTTATGAAATGGCACAATCACCTGAAGGCTCGAATCTGGCTGTCTCCATTTTCGATGGCTTCCTTTTTGCGATACGAAAACAAATCCATACTGTTGCAAGATTTGCTCGACTTCAACAGCAGTCATTCGACGGGTGCGTGTCATTCAACTGACACCTCTCGCACGATCGCGCTAGAGGTTAGATCTATAGGATCTGGTTCTAAGTACAGCGCGATCGCGGCTCGAATGTTGTCTAACGCTTCTTGTTCCGTTTCTCCAGCAGAGACACATCCTGGTAATTGTGGACACCAAACAGCCCAGTCTCCAGTTTCTGCATCAGGTTCAAGAACCACTTGCCATTTCATAGAATTTTACCTGTGCTGTCATTTCACCATCATTTCAAGTGTATAAGATAGCCTGGTTGCCAGAACTGACGGTGATGAATTTACGTTGCCTGCAAACGCTTACTTTAACGATTTTGGGTTGATGAGAATTTTAAGCTGGTTACGATCGCACGCCTTACTGATTGTTGCCCTAACGTCTTTTAGTTGGGTAGTCGCGCTCAATCATAGTGGATTGCATCTCAGCGTGGGCGCATCGGTTGAACCAACGCCAATTTCGCCACTGCCGACACGCCCAAACTCTGCACAATTGTTGTTGAAATCACCCACTCCCAGCACGCCTGATTCATCGTTGTTGCCTGATCCACGTCCCCGCCTGCCGCTCAATACCCCTTCCCCTAAGGCTTCGCCTAAACTAGGGCACTTTCCTTACCCTCAAGCGGAGCTAAACACACTGGTTGCCATTGGTAAATACGGGGGGCGCGTGGAGAAATTAGCGCCTGAAGCCGCGATCGCATGGCAACAAATGGTCAGTGCGGCGAAAGCGAATAAGGTATCCATTGTGCCGATTTCTGGGTTTCGTAGTATTGATGAGCAAGCAATGTTATTTCGCGATCGCGTGCGGCGGCGCGGACTGGAGGGAGCCGCTAGGAGCGTTGCACCTCCGGGGTACAGTGAACATCACACAGGATATGCGATTGATGTTGGTGATGGTCGCGCTCCCTATTTAGATATTTCTCAAGCGTTTGCTCGCTCGTCTGCCTCTCGGTGGATGAGCAAAAATGCTAAGAAATTTGGATTTGAGTTATCGTTTCGCCCTAACAATGCTCAACGTGTGATTTATGAGCCTTGGCACTGGCGGTTTGTGGGTTCGGAGCAAGCGCTGCGACTGTTTGCAACAGCACGAGAGCGGGGATAAGGGAGAGCTTTGACCCGCTTCGCGAGGATGAGGAATGAAGAAATAAACTAGATCCTTCGTCCGCTATTTGCTCGTCGTCAGTACGTGAACCCCAAGATGGCATGTTTAGATCTCCGATTTCTTTGGGAAACAGAGGTTTTTGCCTTTTAAATATCGCTATAGAATCTCAATTCTGCCGCGTTGTCCATCGATCCGAACTTGCTGCCCATCGTGTAAGCGGGTTGTGGCATTCGGAATATCCATCACGGCAGGAATTCGGTATTCTCGCGCGACGATCGCGCCGTGAGAGAGTTTGCCGCCCACCTCGGAAATGAGCCCGCCCACCTGCGCCAAAATTGCTGCCCAGCCCGAATCGGTGTAGGGCACGACCAAAATAGTATCGCGATCGAGGCGAATTCCGCTCGAGAGTGACTTCATGATTTTGATGCGTCCTTCTTTTTGTCCAGGACTTGCTCCAATGCCTTGCAACGTTTGAGAGGCTTGCCAGGTTTCTAGCTTAGGTTCGGGTGGATCGTCTCCGTACACAAGCTGCGGCACTTGGGCAAGTTGGCGATCTTGTTCAAACTGCGATCGCCGTTGTTCAATGAGACGAGGAAAGGTTGACGTCGCAGCAACGTGTCGAATCTCGTCATACTTCAGAAAGAAGATGTCTCCCGGCTGCTCTAACGTACCAGAGGTTAACCATTGTTCTTCTAACGCCACAAAGCTCCAGCGCAAGTGCGCCAACAGTCGGCTATACACTTCCGTTACCTTGCCTTTGAGATCAACTCGTTGCTGAACGCGCGATCGACTTGGCACCACCTCTCGCTCAATCGGATGAAAGTAAAACTGAGCAAACACCTCTCGAATCGGCTTTGGATCTTCTCTCCACGTAGGTATAGCAATGTCAGTTCCGACCTCGCTTAAATAGCCGTATTGCTCTAGAAACAGGTCGAACTCGGCTAACACATCCCGCCCTTGCTTCGTCTCACTCAGGTGCTCAAACAATTGCTCAGCCGTCAGTTGATGAGAAATATTGCCAGTTTGTTTTGCTCTAGTGGCAATGGCTTGAAGCGATCGCAAGGCTGCAACTTCGGGCGTTCGGCTGTTATCAATTTCATCCTCTGAAACTTTAAAGATTGACCGTCGCAACGCTGCACTGAGCGGAGCAAGGATGCTGTAGTACGTCGCTCGTTTTAGCAATTCCAGAATTTTGTCTATGCGATCTAACACCTCTCCTGTCGAAAGTTGCGTTGCTGGATGCGTTGCAAATTCGGTTAACGCAGGTGAGAAATAGCGTTGGTCATCTCGTTGAAAATCTTTCTCCAGCCGTAGTTCTCGTCGGACTAGCTTCAGCAATCCGGGGACGTTTTGCAGCGTTGACTTTATTGGTGGCTTGCTAAACTTTGCACCTCTGGTCAAAAACTCTAAACTCTCTGGAGGCAATCCCATGCGGCGAAACGTTTGTCCTAATAGCGACGCATTAAAGTAAGCGTGAGCATAGTGCAACGTTGCCGTTTCATTAAAATCTAATCCTTGAGCTTGCTGACCTAGTACCAACGAGAACAACTCTCCCCAAACGCCACAGGTCAACGGGCGATTGATTGACCATGTCAACGGACGAATCGCGCCCGGAATCACTTCGGCAGCAATCTTGCGCGTCCAGATCGGAATCAAGGTCGTAATCGGGCGAGATTGCAGGAGCCATAGCGTCTGGCCGTCATAGCTCCACTCAATATCTTGGGGAATGCCGTGATAGTGCGCCTCTAGATGGCGAGCTAAGTAGGCCACCTGCTGCACCAAGTGAAGCGGCACTTCCCCGCTTCCCTGCACCTCCAGCGTCATTTCATCGGGCAACGTCCAATTCGAACCGATCTCTGACACCAGCACTTGATAACTTTCAGGCGTCACTTGCCCCGACACCACCCGTTCAGCACTGCCGGGCAACGCTTCAACCAAGACTGAATCGCCTTGCCGCGCGATCGGGTCTCGGCTAAATGCCACACCCGAAAACACGCCGCGAACCTGCTGCTGAATCAACACCACCATTGAGGTATCTGGTAAATTGCGATCGCGCCGATACCTGACCGCAGACGGCTGATCGTAAGACGCCAAACACTGCGCGATCGCGCTCAACAGATCGCGTTGCTGTGTGATACCTAAAATCGTCTCATACTGTCCCGCCGCTGACGCGAGTTCCGAATCTTCGCCAACCGCCGACGATCGCACGACCAACGGGGTTTGCTCCGACGGCTGCAACAGTTCGATCAACGGTTGTGGATCATCTCCCGGCAGCAGCACCCATCCCATTGGAACTGGATAGCCCAATCCTTTCAGATGGGCAAGAGTCGCTGCCTTTTCTCCAACTTTATTGGCTTGCAGGGGCTGATCTAGCGAAAGAACAGCGCGATCGCCGCGAAAGAATTTAAACATGGTTTGTGAATCCGTCTGAGCCGTATCTGGCTTCAACTCCAAATCATCTGGAATTTGAGTGTAGATCCATCCCATCAGACCTGCAAGGCAAATCGATGCTCCGATTAGAGCTGAATCGTCTGCATGTCTTGCGGCAGTGAGCAACGGAAACAGAATTAAAACTCCAAATCGCCCTAGCTTTCGTTCTCGTAGGAGAGTAAATCCGATGCCACCGATCAAAAATGTCAGAAAAGATGTGATCGGATCATGCACAATATAGCCCCACGTCACATTCGTTGTGCCCGCACCTTTACCAATCCAGTAGCGCCCAAAAACGAGAGCGATCAGCGCAATCAACTCCCATTCAGGATGATCTGGGAAGAACGATCGCGCCAACAGCACCGCCAAAATGCCCTTTAGTGCCTCAGACAACACCGCTAAAATGCCTGCCACCTTGCCGCCGTGATAAAACGCAGCCGAAACGCTGACATTTTTCGTCCCAATTCGGCTTAATCGCTTTCGAGTCAGCGCAACCGTAATCCACTCGATTAGCGGCAATCCGCCCAAAATTGGGCACAGCAGAAAAATTAGCAGAGAACCCCAAACTTGTGTCAGTGTCATGTGCGATCGTTCAACGTCATTCCTCTTGAAGTCTAGATCGTTTGACGTGAGTGGAGGGCACTACTGTTTTTGGCGAATCTGAATTGAGGCGGTTATGTGAGGGGTACAAGTGGTTGCTTCAGGTAAGCGTCGCCAAGTTGATGCTCACTGGAAGCGAGGCATGAGTTATCTCAAACTGGGCTGGAATTGGATTCGACTTGCCATCACCCAGCAATGGAAGATTCAGGTTTATCCGTTTCTCTCCTGTTCACCTGGCCCTCAACCTGCGATTGCTTCCCAGCGACAACACGATGAATCCCTAAAGCGTGAATTCAGCGTCCTCAGCCGCATCCCAGCTTCTTAGTTTTGTCAGTCAAGCAGCTCGAAGCCTGCTAGTCCAAACTAAAAATTCTCGACAAGTCGTATCAAACCGGAAGAAAAGTGGCTGAAGACTTCAAATCAACGATGAAAATTGTATTTGACCGACACTTGCCTCAATGGAACTACACGGCCAAGCCAGAATTACAGGTTATTTAATCCACGCTCCTTAGTAAGCTCTTGATCACGATGTTAGTTGCCCTTCTCCCATGCATTGCTTTAACTGTTGGGCTAAGTATTGAACATGAGGACTTCTTAGCATGGTGAGATGATTTCCTGGAATCGGACAAAGGTTGACCTCCTTCGTCAGCTTTTTCCAGCCTAACGTTGAATCCTGGTTAGTTTTGCTGGTTTTGAATAACGTGATTGGGTGGGAATACCTTTGAGGACTGTAGCTCAGGAATGCCTCAGCATTGGCACGATAAGTTTGGAGTATGGGACGTAAGGATAGCTCATTTAGCAATTGCGATTGGCTATGCCAAACTTCAGCGGGGTTCGCGGCGCGAAGTTCGTTGTCGCCCCTCGGTTGACGCTGAAAAGACTTGAGGAAACTAGACAAAAATTGTGCGCTCTGAGTTTGAACCTGAGTTTGAAGAGAAGATTTGAGCAAGCAACCGTAATCGATTAGGAAAGGAAGCAGCGATCGCGTAAGGGTGGTTAGCACGTTGAAATTATCTCGGTAAGAGAGCTGATGCCCTGGACTTGCGGTGTCGAGCATTGCCAGTAATGCAACTTCGTGTCCGGCTTGTTCAAGCTGCTGCGCCATCTCAAAAGCAACCACCCCACCAAACGACCATCCACCAATGTAGTAAGGGCCTTGAGGCTGAATCTGGCGAATCGCTTTGATGTAGTAGGCAGCCATCTCTTCGATCGTCGTATGCGGTGGATGACCTTCTAGGCCAATCGGGTGCAATCCATAAAACGGGCGATTGGCTTTACCAAGTTCCAAAGTACTTTGAGCAATAGAAGTTCGCTTCGCGGAATCCGTTGGAGCGCTGAACTGCTGCGCCAACTGGTAATAGGGAAAAACAGTACCAAAGATGGGATGTACGCAAAAGAAAGGCGGCTTTGAACCTGTAGGCTGAAGCGGCACCAAGCTAGAAATTTCGGACGCAGAAGGTGAACAATTCGCTTGATCGAGTTGCTGTGCTAATTGTTCAATTGTAGGAGCAAGAAATAAGCTAGAGAGCGGCAGCGCTCCAACGGACTTTGCTCCGCCAACCCCATTTGGCACAGCCAATTGCTCAAAGTGCTGATGAATTTGATCCATCAGACGCATAGCTTTGAGAGAATCTCCGCCCATGTCAAAAAAGTTTTGGGTCACGTCTATTTCTGTGAGGCCAAGCTGCTCAGCCCAAAGTTTTGCCAGAGTTACTTCTGTCTCAGTGCGGGGAGCAACCGCAGCAGTATTGAGTGACAAGGTAGCAAGAGATTGGCGATCTATCTTGCCATTAGGTAACAGGGGTAACGTGGGCTGAATGGCAATGACCGACGGAATCATGTAGGCAGGTAATCGTTGCTGTAGAAATGCCTTTAACTGGGAATTTAATTCAGGCGGTGCGGCTGAATTTGGCACAACGCAAGCCACAATATGCTTTTCCTCAACCGTCTTTTCTGCAACTTGAACAGCGACCACCGTCGCTGCGATCGCAGGATGTTGTTTCAATACGGTTTCAATTTCTCCAAGTTCAATCCGATAGCCGCGAAGCTTGACTTGCTCATCCATGCGACCGAGAAATTGAAGGTTGCCATCAGAGCGATAGCGGACGCGATCGCCAGTCTTGTACAGGCGTGAATCAGGTTTGAAGGGATTGGGAATAAAGCGTTCAGCCGTCAAATCGGCGCGATTGAGGTAGCCTTTTGCGAGTCCGTCACCTCCAATGTATAGTTCTCCGGGAACCCCAATCGCCACGGGTTGGAGATCGGAATTGAGGACATAGAGTTGAGTGTTTGCGATCGCGCGTCCAATCGTTACGGTTTGACCCACTTTCAGTTCAGCAATGGTTGACCAAACGCTTGTTTCGGTCAGTCCATAAGCGTTGAAAAAACGGCGACGCATTGCCCAGCGATCGACTAGCTCGCTTGAACACGCTTCTCCAGCCGCGATGACGACTTTGAGATCAGGCAATTCGGGTAAAAGGTTGAGCAAAGCAGGAGGAAGAGTCACATGCGTAATGTGCTGCTCCTGTAAAAATTGAACCAGGTTTGCTCCTAATCGCGAAGCAGATTGGATCAAGTAGAGAGTTGCTCCAGTCGTCAACGCCATGATGATTTCAAAGATTGACGCATCGAAGCTAAGAGACGCAAATTGTAGAACACGATCGCTCGGTTGCACATTGAAGATTTGGTGCTGAGCCTGAGCAAGATTAGACAATCCTTGATGAGTGACAAGTACACCTTTCGGTTGCCCGGTAGAGCCAGAAGTGTAAATCACATAGGCAAGATTATTAGCGGTAACGCGGCTGAGAGGAGGATTGCTGCCGGTTCGATATTCTTGCTGATCTAGGCAGATCACAGTTTGTCCTAACTCTACAAACCGATCGACTAGCGATCGCTGAGTGAGCAAGATAGAAACTTGAGCATCCTGGAGCATGAATTGCAGACGCTCTGTAGGATAGGTCGGATCGAGCGGAACGTAAGCACCTCCGGCTTTCAGAACAGCCAGAACCGCAATCAGCATATTAAGCGATTGCTCTACACAAATTCCCACCAATCGGTCAGGAACAACACCGAATTGTTGTAAGGAATGGGCGAGTTGATTGCTGCGATCGCTCAGTTCACGATAGGTAAGCTGTTGGTCTGCAAAAACAACGGCAACGGCATCGGGAGTTTGGTTGACCTGCGATTCAAACCAATCATGAATACACCAATCTTTGGGGTACTCTGCCTCAGTTGCGTTCCACTGAACTAATTGTTGATGCTGCTCAACAGCAGTCAAGATTGGCAGATCAGAGAGGCGTTGGTTGGGGGCCGCTACGATGTTTTCTAGTAACGTTTGGAAGTGCTTCAGCATGCGTGCGATCGCGGCTTGATCAAATAAATCAGTGCGGTAGACTGCCACAACGCCCAGTGTGTCTAAGCATTCTACAATTTGAAACTCCAAGTCAAATCGGGCTGTACCCGGATCAACAGACACAGGGCTCAAGGTTAACTTAGGCAACTCTAATGACTCAGCAGGCGAGTTTTGCAGAGCAAATACCACTTGAAACAGAGGATTGCGGTTTAAGTCGCGATCGGGTTGCAAGGCTTCTACCAATTTTTCAAACGGCAAATCCTGATGGGCATATGCGCCCAATGCGACTTCTCGCACTTGGTTGAGCAAATCTAAGAACGTAGGATTACCTGATAGATCGGTTCGCAAGACCACGCTATTTGCAAAAAAACCAATCAAGCTCTCAAGTTCGCTGTGATTGCGATTTGCAATCGGAGAGCCGACAGAGATATCAGTTTGCCCGGTATACCGAAAGAGTAATGTTTGAAATGCGGCTAACAGAGTCATGAATGGAGTCGCATTTGCTTCATCGCTCAATTGAACGATTGCTGACTTCAATGCTTTGGGCAACACTAACGCTTCGCGTGCGCCCTGAAACTTTTCGCTAAACGTAAAGTGCAATTCCGAAGGAACCACAGTTTTCTCCCCTAGATTGGGCAGTTCCAAAATAGGAGCTGCGCCCTCTAGTTTTTGCTGCCAGTAGGCGAGTTGACTTGCCAACACTTCTCCCTGAAGCCAGTCTTGTTGCCAATGAGCAAAATCAGCGTACTGAATTGGCAACTCGGCTAACGGTGAAGGATGCCCAGCCGCGAATGCGATGTAGAGCGCTTCTAGTTCACGAATCAACACGGCGATCGACCAACCATCCGTAACAATGTGATGCATCGTGAGCAGCAGTACATAGTTGGTTTCGTCTAATTGCAGCAGTTTTACCCGTAACAGCGCATCTTGAACCAGATCAAACGGGCGCTGAAATGCTTCAATTGTTAGTCGTTCAACTTCTGCTTGCTGGTCTGCTGGTGGCAAAGTTTGTAGATCGATTAATGGCAGAGGCAACGTCAGCTGCGGCAGCACCACTTGCCTCGGCTGCCCTCCTATCATTTTGAAATTCGTCCGTAGCGACTCGTGGCGGCGCACAATTTCATTAAACGTTTGCTCTAGAGCGGCGATATTCAGTTCGCCGCTAAGCTGGACTGCAAGCGGCACATTGTAAGCCGGATTTTCGGGCATCAACTGCTGAAGAAACCAAAGTCGCTGTTGAGCAAAGGAGGTTGGCAGGACGAAAACTTCGGCTTCCGAATCAGCATGAGAGAGCGTTTGAGTCATTTCGGATCGTTTTGAAGGGATGATAGTTTGACGCGATAACTCTCCCGCGAGAGCGGCACGATCGCGGGAACTTTGGACTTAACCATGCTATTCTGCAAGCGTTCAATCTCGGTTGCTAATCCGTCTATTGTTGGCGTTTCAAATAAGCTACGCAGGGGTAACTCAACCTCAAAGATGTCGCGAATGCGAGAGACCAGTTGAGTTGCTAACAGCGAGTGACCCCCCAGTTCAAAAAAGTTATCGTAGATACTGACCTGCTTTAGACTCAGCACAGTGCACCAAATTTCGGTCAGCAGTTGTTCAACTTCAGAGCGGGGTGGTGCATAGGTTTTAATCGATTGAGAGCGAGTCCCCTCAGGCTTAGGCAAAGCGCGACGATTGATTTTTCCATTCGGAGTTAATGGAAATGATTCCAGAACGATGAATTGACTAGGAATCATATAATCGGGCAGTTTTTTACTAAGGTGCGATCGCAATTGGGGAACTAAATGCGCCGCTAACTTAGCATGTAGAGGATTATTAGCATAAGACTGCCAAGAATTAGAATGCTTTACTAATGGAAATTCAGGCGTTGTTTTATTGCCATTGTGAATAAACAAAACATCGTAATGTCCTGCGCTAGAACCTGACTCACACAACCGAATCGTATAAGGTAATTCGTCGATCAGCGATCGCAGGGCTTCAGGATCTACACCTGATGCAGCCTGCATTCCGCGAAATTCTCCGACCGTTTCAGGAGCTTCTGCGCCCTCTAACCATTGCACCGCTTGCATTGCATGAGATAACCGCGCATTTGGAATTTGAGTGATTCCTAAAAAGTCGGGCTGTTCGTGTAGAAGCTGTTTCACACTGGAGAGACTTAAGCGATCGTTCGTCCAGTTAAGCCACGTTGGAGAATCGGTTGGAGCCGTGATTTTGGTTCCGATATGTAGCGTCACGTTATAGCGAAACTGAGTCATTTCATTGTGGTGATGTCCTTCAGTTAAATCGATTTGAACGTGAGTGACTTCAGGAAAGCGATCGCGCAACGCCTGAAAAAAAGCGGGGTCAATTACGAGTTCTGATTCCCGAAGGATTTGGGTCTGAACTCGTTGTCTCAGTTGGGATTTATCCAGCGACGATTCCGCTTGATAAAGCTGTACCGAGGTGTGGAACGCTTTTAGCAATGGCAGACTCCGAATGTCGCCCAAGAAGATAAAGCCAGACGGGGCAGATGCGTCTTTAGGGGTGTGCAGCGCCTGAATTGCGCCCTCTATTACCTGCACCAGATACTCAATGCTAGGAAAATATTGCACAACCGAATTGAGAATGACCGCATCAAAATTTGGTGGTATTCCATCAAAATCGGTTGCCACTTTTTGCAGAAGTTCGACGTGTGGAAGTGAGCCATCCGACAACTGCTGACCAATAGAGCGAAGTCCAACCTCAGAGAAATCAGTTCCGCAGTATTGGGTACAGTGTGGAGCAAGTCGGAACAACATCAGCCCTGTACCGCAGCCAATTTCTAGCACTCGCTGAGGCTGTAATGACAGAATGTAGTCAACGCGGCGATCGACCCATTCCTGAATCTGTTTAGCCGGAAGTGGTTGCCCGGTGTAGCTACTGTTCCACCCAATAATATTAAAGGTTGGATCAACCGGAGCAGGCTGCCCGTAGGTTTCTTCATACAGCATTTGCCACTGCAACACTTGCTCAGCTTGCAATTCTGTTGTTTGATTGGCGTCAAGGGGGTCAGGGCGTTGCGTCACATACGCGATTAAACGGGGGTCGCCTTCATGCTCATCTGCGATCGCGATCGCAGCTTGCACCGCAGGATGTTGCGCTAACGCCGTCTCAATTTCTCCGAGTTCAATCCGGTACCCGCGAAGATTGACCTGCTCATCTAATCGACCAAGAAACTCTAACTGTCCGTTGGCTCGATAGCGCACACAGTCACCCGTTTTGTAGAGCCGCGATCCAGGGTTAATCGGATTGGTAATAAAGCGTTCAGCCGTTAGCTCAGAACGATTGAGATAGCCCCGTGCTAGACCATGTCCACCAACGTAAAGTTCTCCTTTTGCGCCAAGCGGCACGGGTTGAAGATTGGCATCGAGAACATAAAGTTGCGTGTTTGCGATCGCATCTCCAATGGTCGGAACATCGTCTGTGATTTGTCCTGATGTTGCTACAACCGTTGTTTCTGTCAATCCATAGTTATTCACTACGGTAAATGGTAGGGCAACGGGTAATTGACGCAGCTTGTCACCGCCAATTAGTAGGAACCGCAACGCATTACTGTTGGACCAATCAAGATCAAATATTTTCTCAGCTAAGGGGGTAGGTAGAAAGCTAATCGTAATCTGTTGCTCAACCATCCACGCTTGCAAGTGCGTAGGTGAGGTTCGCGTTATGTCGTCGGGAATGTGAATGCTGGCTCCAGCCGTAAGATAGGGAAACAGTTCCCAACCGCAAGCATCAAAGGCAATTCCAGCGACTTGAGTTGCGCGATCGCTCGCCGAAATTTCAAAGGCGCGCTGATGCCAAAATATTAGATTCAGCAAACTTCGATGTTCGACTAACACTCCTTTAGGCTGACCTGTGGAGCCAGATGTGTAGATGATGTAAGCCAGATTGTTAGCCGTAACGCAGGGATTGAGATTTTCCTGACTACAAGCTGCAAAAGTATCCCAGTGATCAAGACAAATAACGCGCTGCTTCAAAGAATCGCAAATGTCAGAGAACCGATCGATTAAATGCTGTTGAGTCAGCAAAATTGCAGTTTGAGCGTCGTTTAGCATAAACGCTAAACGCTCTGCAGGAAAAGCTGAATCAATTGGCACATAAGCACCTCCAGCTTTGAGAATACCAAGTAATCCGATGAGTAAATCAGGAGAGCGATCGACGCAAATACCAACGGGAGTTTCGGCGGTAATGTTGTGCGAGCGCAAGTAATGGGCGAGTTGATTACTGCGATCGTTTAATTCGCGGTAGGTTAGCTGCACCGTTGCAGAAGCGACTGCAAGTGCATCTGGTGTGCGTTCTACTTGAGCTTCAAATAGCTGTTGAATACACTGGTCTGTAGCGTATGGAACCTGAGTGCGGTTCCATTTCACTAGACGTTGATATTCATCAGTTGTAAGAATTGGCAATCTTGAAATCGATTGATTTGGATTCGTGGTAATGCTAACGAGTAAAGTTTGAAAGCTCTGGAGCATCTGCGCGATCGTCGCTGCATCAAATAAGTCCGTATTGTAAACCGCGAGTACCGTCAGCCCAGTTGTGCCGCCTGTTAAATCTCCCAAATGCGTAGAATGGCTGACATGAAACTCCAAATCAAATCGTGTTGTTCCCGGATCAAACTCGATTGGATTTAGTATGACTCCAGGTAACTCTAGTGCTTCTCTGGGCGCATTTTGCAAAGCAAGCACCACTTGAAATAATGGGTTGCGGCTCAAATCGCGATCGGGCTGAAGTTCTTCGACCAACCGCTCAAAGGGCAAGTCTTGGTGAGCATAGGCATCAAGCGCCACTTGCCGCGATCGCTCCAACAATTCGCTGAATGTTGGATCACCTGACAAATCTGTTCGCATCACCAAACTGTTTACAAAAAAACCAATTAAGCCTTCGATCTCACTGCGATTGCGGTTTGCGATTGGGGAACCGATCGCAATATCTGTTTGTCCGGTGTAGCGACACAGTAACGTTTGAAAGGCCGCGAGCAATGTAATAAACAGCGTCACGCCCGAATCTTGACTCAAGCTTTCTAGGGCATGGCTTAGATCAGCAGAAAGTTCTAGCGATCGCGTTGCCCCCCGGTACTGTTGAACTGGAGGTCTTGGTCTATCTGTTGGCAAGTCTAGCGCTGGCAAATTCTCAAGTTGCTGTCGCCAATAAGTTAGTTGAGACTCTAGAACGTCTCCCTGCAACCAGTTTCGCTGCCAATCAGCAAAATCGGCGTACTGAAGTGGTAAATCGGCTAACGGAGAAGGTTGTTCATTAGCAAAGGCGGTGTATAGCGTCCCCAACTCGCGCACCAAAACTCCGATCGACCATCCATCTGAAATGATGTGGTGCAACGTCAACAACAACACAAATTCTGCTTGGTCAAGTTGTAACAATTTCACTCGCAATAGCGGAGCTTGAGCCAAGTCAAACGGCTGTTGAGACTCAGCGATCGCGAGCGTTTGCACCTGAGCAAATTGATCTTCTAACCTTAGGGATCGTAAATCAACCACGGGCAGCGACAGCGCAATATCAGGTGCAATTACCTGTACTGGGTGGGCGTCTTGCATCCGAAACCTCGTGCGAAGCGTTTCATGGCGACGAACAATCTCGTTAAAACTTTGCTCTACCGCAACAATATTGAGCGCTCCCGTCAACCGCATTGCTGTTGGAATATTGTAGAACGCATTTCCGGGAACAAGTTGCTCTAGAAACCACAGCCGCTGTTGTGCAAACGACAGTCGTGGGGCTGAAGTGCGCCGAGGGGATCGTTGAAATTCGGACGGTTGGAGTGTTGTTTTAGCGTGGTGCAGAAAAGCGACCAATTCTACTTTGCGATCGCGAATCTCGCGCTGTAGATTTGATGTGAGAACCCCTTCAGGAGCATTGCAGCGTAGCTTATCCCCATCAACAGAAATCTGAATATCCAGACTTCTTAGATGGGCTAGAAATTCAACTGTTTTCAAAACTCGACCTCCTCACGGGAATCCTTTGCTTCTGGTTCGTCGCGCTTGATCCCAGCAGGATGCACAGCGGTTGCCCAACGAACGGTCTCGATGTACTCTGCGACCTCTGCGACTGTTGGTGACTCAAACAGCAGTTGCAGGGGAATATCCACCTGCAGGCTGTCTCGGATTCGAGACGTAAGCTGCGTGGCAAGTAAGGAATGTCCGCCTGAGGTAAAGAAGTTGTCATAGAGACTAACGGGTCGCCCTAATACCTCTGTCCAAAGCTGCGCCAGTGCCGTTTCAATTGGCGTTCGAGGCGCGATCGCTTCTACCTCAGGATAAACTACATCTAATGCTGCCAAAGCTTGACGATCGACTTTGCCGTTTTGCGTCAGTGGCAGGGCGTCCACTTCCACAAACCTCCACGGAATCATGTATTCCGGCAGTTTTGCTTTTAGAAATTGGCGTAGCCCCCCCTTTTGCACCCCTGCTGAATCTAAGACGACATAGGCCACTAATCCCCTATCTATGGGCGTAATTTCTTGAACCAAAACAATGGTTTCTCGAACCGTTGGATGCTCCAGCAGGGCACGCTCAATGTCTCCTAGCTCAATCCGAAAGCCGCGAATCTTCACTTGATCATCGCCGCGACCTAAAAACTCTAAGCGTCCGTCGGCTCGATAGTGTACCCAGTCTCCTGTTTTGTAAAGCCGCGAATCCACGCAAAACGGATTGGCAATAAAGGATTCCGTTGAACCGCTCAAATAGCCTCGTGCTACGCCCTCTCCGCCAACGTACAGTTCACCCCTTGCTCCAATCGGGACAGGCTGTAGATGAGCGTCTAACACGTACAGTTGCGTGTTGGCGATCGGGCGTCCAATCGTTGGTGTTTCTCCCGCAGACACCACACCCGATGTTGTCACGACCGTATTCTCAGTCGGGCCGTAGTTGTTCACAACGGTAAACGGTAATGAAGCAGGGGGCAATTGACGGAGCTGATCGCCGCCAATCAGGAGCGATCGTAAGGACGTACCCGACCAATCCAGCGGCCATAGTGACTCGGCAAGCGGCGTTGGTAGAAAGCTGATCGTAATGCGTTGAGCAATGAACCAATCTCGCAATTTTTCTGGCGATAGCCGAGTTGCTTCGTCCGGGAAGTGGAGGCTGGCTCCAGCAGTGAGATAAGGAAAAATTTCCCATGCACAGGCATCAAACGCAGGAGCCGCAATTTGAGTGGCACAATCGTTCTGTGCAACTTGAAACGCTTGGCGATGCCAACTCACTAAATTGACCAATCCTCGATGCTCGATTTGAACGCCTTTTGGCTGACCTGTTGAGCCAGAGGTATAGATAACGTAAGCCAGGTCATCTGCCGTAACTTGACTAGTCGGATTGTCAGATCTGTGATGTATTTCTCCTGAATCTTGCGACACAAAGTTCGCAACATCAATCACCTTTAATTGCTCATCTCTTAATCGCTCATCTAAGGTCAGCAAGCTGTCGCTCAGATGCGATCGCGTCAATACGATCGCGACTCCAGCACCATGCAACATTGCCCTCAAACGTTCATCTGGAGAATGAGGATCAAGGGCAACGTAAGCGCCTCCAGCTTTGAGGATTGCTAACATGCCTATCACCCATTCGCAAGAGCGATCGCAGCATAGCCCCACCAATACATCCGGTTTCACGCCGAGTTGCTGTAACTCGTGCGCGAGGCGATTGGCTCGCTCATTTAACGCCCGGTAGGTGAACTGTTGCGTTGGAAATTGGAGCGCAATGCTGTCGGGTGTTTTTTCAGCCTGCGCCTCAAATTGCTGATGCACAAGGAGCTTCTGTGAGTAATTAACTTCAGTTTGATTCCAATCGATCAGTACTTGTTGTCGTTCTGCTGCTGACAATAATGGTAGTTCTGCGATCGCTTGATCAGGATCCGCCACCATTCCGGCTAACAAAATTTGGAAGTGTTGTAGCAGACGCTCAATCGTCGCTGCATCAAATAGATCGGTGCTGTACTCTAATGATCCCTTCAGCCCTTGTCCGGTGTTCTCAAACGACAGCGTTAAGTCAAACTTAGCAACCTGGCTTTCGACCTCCATATAGTCCAGTGTTAGCCCAGCCAATTCTAGCGGTGGAGTCGGAGCCGATTGCAACGCAAACATTACCTGAATCAAGGGCGTATGGCTCAAACTCCGCGCTGGCTGAAGCTCTTCCACCAAGCGCTCAAACGGTAAATCTTGATGGCTGTAAGCATCTAGCGCGATCGATCTCACCTGATGCAGTAGCGATCGCACCGTGGGCTGACCCGATAAATCTGCTCGCATCACCAATAGATTGACAAAGAAACCGATCAATTCCTCGGTTTGGCTATGGTTACGATTAGCGATTGGCGTTCCGATTGCTAAATCGGTTTGTCCCGTATAGCGAAAGAGTAAGATTTGAAACGCTGTCAGCAATGTTACAAACAACGTAACCTCAGTTTGCCCACTCAGATGTTCTAACGCCTCGGTCAAGCTTGGAGATAGCTCTAAATATTGCGTTGCTCCTCGATAACTCTGAACTGCCGGACGGGATCGATCGGTTGGTAAATCGATTGCAGGCAAACCCGCTAACTGCTGTCGCCAATAGTCTAGCTGCGTTTCCAGCACGTCACCCTGAAGCCACTGCTGCTGCCAATGGGCAAAATCTGCATATTGAATCGGTAGGTCTGGGAGCGGAGACGGGTTGCCATTCGCAAAAGCGGTATAGAGCGTGCCTAGTTCTCGCATCATCACACCCATTGACCAGCCATCTGAAACAATGTGATGGAGGGTGAGCAACAGAATATGATCTGTGGAGTCGAGGCGCAGCAATTTGGCTCTAATTAGCGCTCCTTGGGTCAGATCAAACGGGTGTTGCGATTCCTCTAAAATTAGCGGCTTAAAGCCTAGTGAAAATGAGTCTAGTGGAAGTGAGCTTTGTTGCACATCTACCATAGGCAAAGCAATCCTGTGCTGAGCCGCAATCACCTGAACGACCTGTCCATCGACCATCCGAAATGTCGATCGCAGCGTTTCATGACGACGAACAATCTCATTCAGGGCTTGCTGTAGGGCAGCCACATTCAACAAGCCTGTGAGCCGAATGGCGGCAGGCACGTTGTAAACGGCACTTTGCGGCGATAACTGATCAAAAAACCATAAGCGCTGCTGAGCAAAAGAGGTCGGAAAGAGATAGGCTTCGGTTGAGGAAAGATCAGTAGGGATTGCTTTTGGAGTCATTCCCAATTTATAGAAGTGATTGCTCGCAAGCGAGACAAAATTTAACTTAATTTTAGATACTCAAGAGTGTTAAGACGAGTAAGCATTGATCTAGATGACGCACTGATTTCTTTGCTTCTCTCTGTAGATGGATCTCGAGATGGGTCTCGCCTTTGAATAGGCTTGCCCTTGCTGAAATTAAACCGTGTTGAATTAAACCGTGTCGAAACGAAACCTTGTTGAAACGAAACAGAGCGTAAACCATCGACACAGAAGAAATAACGCCCACTTTGCGCTGTAGAGTGAAATTGGTTGCGGGCAAAGAACAATGGCAGCATCTTCTGGTTACATTCTGGCACTCGATTTAGGAACAACAGGAAATCGCGCATTCTTGTTTGATGCGACGGGCAGTATCATCAGTCAGGCATATCAGGAATTAACCCAGTACTACCCGTGCCCCGGATGGCTAGAACACGACCCGCTTGAAATTTGGCAAACTACCTGTGCCGTAATCCAGTCGGCAGTTCAACACGCAGCGATACAAGCTTCAGATATTCACGCGATCGGGCTAACAGTACAACGTGAAACCTGTTTGCTGTGGGATAAAACGACTGGACAACCGCTTTACAACGCGATCGTATGGCAAGATCGCCGCACTGCCTCCCAGTGTCAGCAGTTGCAGGAGCAGGGCTACGCGGCAGAGATCTTAGAGCGAACGGGACTCGTGATGGATGCTTATTTTTCTGCCACAAAATTAGCTTGGCTGTTAGAACATGTGGTCGCTGATACGAGCCTGGAGAATGTGCTTGCAGGCACGATTGACACCTGGATTTTGTGGAAGCTGACAGGAGGCAAGGTACATGCAACAGATGACAGCAATGCCAGCCGCACGATGTTGTTTAACCTCACGACGCGGCAGTGGGATGCACAACTGCTTGAACTATTTGGCATTCCGGCACATCTGTTGCCTAATATTCAACCGAGTTTGGGGCATTTTGGTACGACTGATTCTGGCGTAGTGGGGGCAGAAATTCCAATTATGGCAATTCTGGGAGATCAGCAAGCATCTCTGTTTGGACAGGGCTGCGATTCGCCTTGCGAAGCTCCGAAGGATCGCGCTGGTTTGGTGAAGTGTACTTACGGAACGGGTAGTTTTTTGGTTGCTCATACCGGGACTCAGATTGTCCGTTCTGATCAACTGATTGCGACCGTGGCTTGGACTCAAACCGATGCGACGGGACACAAGAGCGCGAGCTATGCCTTAGAAGGCAGTATGTTCACAACTGGGGCGTGCATTCAGTGGTTACGCGATGGTCTTCAGATCATTCGCACAGCGGCTGAAACCGAAGCTTTAGCGCAACAAGTGCCCGATAATGGAGGAGTCTACTTTGTTCCTGCGTTTAGCGGCTTAGGCGCACCGCACTGGGACATGGAAGCACGGGGGGCATTTTTGGGGTTGACAGGAGGGGTACAACGACAACACATGGTGCGCTCTGTTTTAGAAGCGATCGCGTTCCAGGTTAAAGACGTGGTGGAAACCATTCATCGCTCTGGTGCCGTGCAGATCGAGCGACTGAAGGTAGATGGAGGTGCCTGTCAGAACAATTTTCTCATGCAGTTTCAGGCAGATGTTTTAGGCATTCCCGTTGAACGACCCAAGATGCAAGATACAACCGCACAAGGAGCCGCTTTTGCCGCAGGACTAGCAAGCGGATTTTGGCAGAATGACCAAGCGTTGATCGTTCACCGTCAGATCGATCGCGTGTTTGAACCGCGAGATAGCGATCGCGCGATCTCTCATTTTATGATGTGGCAGAATGCGGTCGAGCGGGCGAAGCATTGGACGAGCTAACATCTGTGCCTTGAAACAGAAACTCCTCTACTAGTGCCCAAGGCCCGCCCTGATACTGCCAGAGCAGCAGTCCCTCTCCGACTCCGTTGAAGCGTTTCCACTCATCGGTAAGTTGCTCGTACAACTGCCTCGCGTCATCCGACGCAACCTTGTTTTGAATCGTGATGTGGGGTCGATAGCCTTGGCGATCTTGAGCCGTGAGCCAGTCGCTCCATTGCGTTGCCAACCGTTGATGGAGCCGCACCAATTCAGGAGCCTGAACTTCTACCGCTACTCCTTTGCCCAAAAACCGGGGCTTCGGAAACTCGAGAGACAGGGTTGGAGTTTGTGAACACAGCGTTTGCAGCGTCTGCCGAATGCTCGATTCCTGCTCACCTGGTAGCGCATGAAAAAGGCTGATGTGGGCAGGTATAAAATTTCTGGCGGGGGGAAAGTGCTGCTGACGAAGCTCGTTAAATCCATCAAAGGTGGATTGGTCTAGCTTGAGGGTCAGAACGAGAGGAGGGGACGACATCAGCAAACATGGTTCTAGAGGCTAACACCGTTTACTGTAGCGAAGGGTTGAAATCATGCCATCCACTTCAAGAGACAGGGAAGTGCGATCGCTTATTAACCTCTCGACTCGCGATCGCCCACAGTTACTAAAGCGGTGTAACGCACTAATCCTAGCAGGAGTACGATTGGCTTTGCGAAGGATCGCGCTCTGTCTCGACGTGCCATACTTGCTCTTATCAGTCCTCGACTTCTTTTTGTTAGATGACACAAACGCCACTAAAAGAAACCCCAACTCAAGATCAACGCATTGTGTATCCGGGACGAACCTGGGAGCAGTTCAAACACATTCAGAAAGGATTTGAAGACTCGATTGGGGTACGCCTGTTTTACTATGATGGAACCATTGAAATTCTGATGCCAGGACGCGAACACGAACTCTTTGGGCACATCATCGGTTGGTTAACAACATGCTTTCTGGCGCAGAAGGGAATTTTCTTTCAGCCGACAGGCGCTATGACCCAAGAGCGAGAACAAGAGGCATCGGCTCAAGCGGATCAGTCTTATTGCATTGGCAGCGTCAAGCCGATTCCTGACCTTTCGATCGAGGTTGTTTTCACTAGTGGCGGCATCGATAAACTTGCACGTTATCGGGCATTAGGCGTTCCCGAAGTTTGGTTCTGGCAAGACGGGGTGTTGATGCTTTACGCGCTCAGCACCAGTGGATATGAACGCATTGATTGCAGCAACCTACCAGGGTTAGAAGACCTGGATATCGATCTACTGAAACGCTGTATTCTGCTAGCTGAAACAGATGCAGGAGAAGCAGTTAGAGTTTTCCAGCAGGCGATCGCAAGATAGAAACAGCGACTGATTTCAATCAGAGCGATCGCTCCTCGTAAACCTGAATCTTTGGAAAGCGCGATCTCACCCACACCCGATTCGACTCGCGATCTCTCCTTGATCTGACTGCGTTAAATTGTCAACAGAACCTAATATCTTTAACCTCTTTAACCATTGGTACTCCTAAAACCATTGGTACTCCTAATCAAAACTTTCTGAAACCCTGACACAGAAGCAATAAATTACTCTGTTGCCAAATGTGATAATCAGAGACATTCATGATTTTTGGGATTGCTACTATTTCGAGGAATGCTCCGTGTATACGCTAACAGAAGCCGAGTTCCGCAAAGAAGCTGAACCTATGTTAAAACGAGTCTTTGTCGATTACGATTTTACTAACCAGCCTTTTTCATCTGCTATAACTGAGCGTAGGATTGTCTATCCTTGTGGTGGCTCATTTGATGAAGCCATTCCTGTTAAAGTTTTAGTATCTGCTGCCACTGAAGTAGGTGATGAAGGTTGTTACATAACCTCTTTATGGGAAGATGAAGGCGCTCCCCGCCATTGCTATGTCTCTCTCTCAGAACTGCTTGTTGGGTACGGTGACACCACAGGCAATGATAACCAGATGATTGGTATCAACTTAGGGATGGACATTTATGAATTAGACAGTGTTATCTACTCTGCTCAGGGTAGGTGGGGAATCATGATGTGCCATGAATATTGTGGATTACTCGGTGGTTCACCAGATTTTATGGCAATGATTGAATCAGGTGTCCCTAGTTTCAATATGCAGGTATATGATTTTTTTGAACGTTATCGGGGTTTCAGGGAGTCTGGAATTGAACCCACCCTTGGCTGGTTGCCTCCCTTGTTAAGTCACATCTATGGACAAGAAGTTGCCAAAGTAATGCTAGCCAAGTCGCACTTAGGGTGTAGTCTGTATAAATCCAAGCAGAATCGCGATGCCTAACCTTCATTGCACTTGCTGTTCAACTTTGTAATCACCAATCTTTGTACTCGCTATTGATACAGATACGATAATCATACACATCTGCTCAGCGCGGCAGGAAAAGAATTACAACTCATCCAGAATTTGTCGAATCACTCGATAAATCGATTCGAGTTCATCTGTCGTAATGCAGTAAGGCGGCATTAGATAAATTGTGTTGCCCAGCGGACGAATTAGAAATCCTGCTTCTAGAAATTTGGCTTTTAGAATGGGCGCGATCGCATTGAAATAGCCGTCTGTTCCGTCTGTTTTCACCTCCATTGCCGCAATCGTGCCACAGATCCGCAGGTGTTCAAGTTTCGGATGCCCTTGCAGATACTGCACCAAGTAGCGACGGTGATGGTTTTCCATGTCCTGGAAGTGAGGCTGCTGTTGAAGGAGTTCTAATGAGGTCAATCCTGTGGCGCAGGCAAGCGGGTTGCCCGTGTAAGTGTGACCGTGATACAGCGCTTTCGTCGCGTCGTTGCTGTAGAACGCCTCATAGATCGCGTCGGTTGCCAGCGTTACCGACAGGGGTAAACAGCCGCCTGACAGCCCTTTAGAAAGACATATAATATCGGGCGCTGTAGCAGACTTCAAACAGGCAAACAGCGAACCTGTGCGACCAAACCCCGTCATTACTTCGTCATAAATTAACAGAACGCCAAACTGACGGGCAAGCTGAGCGAGGGCTTGCAGAAATTGGGGGCGGCACATCCGCATTCCGGCGGCTCCCTGTATTAGCGGCTCAATCACGATTCCGGCATGATGCCCTTGGTTGAGCAAAAATTCGATTTTGTCCAGCGCTTCGGATTCCTTGGCTTCAACCTGCTCGTCTCCATCAAACGTCGCTGGAAACGGAACAACATCAGTTTCAAACAGCAGAGGCTGAAACGCCTGCCACCAAGGAGAACTCTTGCCAATCGACATCGCCCCGATCGTATCACCGTGATAACCGCCCTCAAAGCTAATAAAGCGCGATCGCTGTGGCTCTCCCCCATTGTGCCAATACTGATATGCCATCTTCAGCGCCACTTCAACCGCCGTTGAACCGTTGTCGGAAAAAAAGACGCGAGTTAGAGAAGCCGGAACATGGGTTAATAATTTGCGGGCTAGCTGCTCGGCGGGTTCATGAGTAAATCCAGCAAAGATCACCTGTTCTAACTGCTGTGCTTGCCGATACAAGGTTTGGGCGATCGCAGGGTGAGCGTGTCCATGAATTGTCACCCACCAGCTAGAAATGCAGTCCATGATCCGCCGCCCATCATCCAATTCCAGCCAAATGCCTTCGCCCTTGATGACATTAAGCGGAGGCGCGGCAGTTTTCATCTGAGTGTAGGGTCGCCAGATCGGGGAATCAGAGTTGAGCATGAATTCACCAGAGAATGTGTCCTGAGACGAACGATCGTACCTTGCCATCGGCGCATTTCAAGAGGAGATGTCCGCGATCGCTAATGCCGCCTGCCTCGCCTGAAATCTGTTTATTGCCCAAATCTACCGTGATGAAGTGACCAAGCAGAGCATCCCGCTGGCGGAGTGCGGGTAATAGTGCTGTAAGTCCAGGGCAGTCCTCCGCGTCGCGTTTCTCTAATCGCATCAATTCTGAAGCTTGCAGTAAGTAATGCCGCAACCGCTCCAACAACAGGAACTCGTCGGGCACGATCGGCGAGATTTGATGTAAGCTGACGGCCCGACTAATCAGCGCTTCGCGCACCTCCGAAGCAACCACACTGGCATCCAATCCAGCTTGCTCAAACTCGACACAGCGATTGAGTCCCACCCCGACTATGGCTCGTCCCATTCCACGACTCGCGGTTCCTTCGGAGTTGTACTCGGAGTTGTACAACGGGCTAATTGCTTCACACAAAATGCCTGCTAGCTTTCGCCCGTCAAATAAAACATCGTTCGACCACTTCAAGCGCAGCCGATTTTTCAAATCGGGTAGCAGATCTTCGATCGCATAAATCACTGCCAGTCCTGCTGCCAAGCTTAATTGGGGTAAATGCACAGCAGGAATTCGATCAAGGACAATGCTGGCCGTCAACACGCCAGGAGGGGAATGCCAGATTCGCCCGTGCTGTCCTCGTCCAGCCGTTTGCTGAGGCGTAAATACTACATCTCCATGCTGCAACCGGATTTGGGCCGTTTCGTTTGGGTGGCGCGAAGCATTCATTGCCCAAGTATTGGTGCTAGGGCAAGACTCTAGCCAGTGCAACCAGTTAGCGGCATCGGAAAGCGGCATGATGGAACCTAGAATGAAAAATTGTAGCTGTCGCTACAATCTTGTGGACTGGTTTACAGTTATCTACCTAAAGGATCAGTTGCCTTAGAGATTTAGCTGTGCTAAAAATCTAGCTATTGCCTAGGAAGCATGTTCAGCAGAATTCTAACGTAGGGGTAGGGTATTTCAGCAAGTCTTTGAAGCTTGGCCTAGCCATCTTCTCCAGAGTTGCGCTAATTGCATCACATTTAATTCTTTGCTTCTAGGGTTCCGGTCTGGCTTGCGAGCGAGATGTCTGGTCCGAGAGAAGCAGCCGCTTTTAGATCTAACTCCATCAGAGTTCAGAAGCGGTCACACGGCGGGACAAAAGCCCGGGAGAGCCAAGCAACAGAGGGGCACTGTTGTCGGCTTCCTGGGCTTTGTTGTTTGGATCTTTGATCGTTGTTTGAGTCATTGTCTTTGAATCATCGTAACTGGAGGACTTTATGGGACACACCGCGTCTACTCAACCAAACGCCGCCATCTCGCCAAACCTAGTGCTTCTAGACGAAACCGTACCAGGTGGTGCATATTGGCAGGGCGTAATCAAACGCGGCAATACGCTGCGAGTCACTGATTTAGCAGGTTCACAAGGCGTGTCGCTACTCGCCTACAACGCCGACAATCCGATCGAGCGGCTCAACGTCGCTGACACCTCCAAAATTCAGTTCAACGCCTTTCTCAAAAAAGGCATGGTGATCTATTCCGATATGGGGCGCGTGTTGTTCTCCATCACGGAAGATACGTCTGGCTATCACGATTTGTTAGGCGGATGCAGCAATGCCAGCCGCAATGCCGCGAAATATGAGGGCGGCGACTTTTGGCAAAATTCCCGCGATCACTTTCTCAAAGCACTAACGCGCCGGGGGTTGGGCAAAAAAGACATCATGCCTAATCTCAATTTGTTTAGTCGCGTTGCGGTCGATCCAGACGGCAAGATGAGCTTTGTAGAAGGCGGCGCTGCGGATAGCTTTATTGACCTGCGAGCAGAGATGAATGTGCTGGTGATTCTCTCCAACTGTCCGCATGTACTTCACCCCAGCAACGTGTTTGACCCAAAACCGATTCAAGTCACCATTTGGGATTCCCCTGCACCCGAACCTGACGACTCGTGCCGGACAGCGAATCCTGAAGCAGTTCGTGGATTCATCAACACCGATGCCTTATTCGCGCAGTAATTCACTTTGGCTAAATTTACTTTGCCTAGCAATCTATCTGTCATTCATCTAGACATTGCATTTTTTGTAGGAGAACTCAATCATGATCACTGCTGAACGTGTCCTTGATCCCGCTACCGCGATTTACGACGAGGTGTTACCTGCTAGACATCCCTGGTCTCATGTGGTGAAGCAGGGACAGATTCTTCGCATCGAAGATTTGGGAGGAAATCAAGCGGTCGATTTTTTGGTGTATAACGCTGATGACCCATCCGAGCGATACAGCGCTCAAGATACAACTGTTGCTCAAGGCAACATCTATTTGACCACAGACAGTAAACTGATTTCCAATGATGGTGGAGTCCTCATGACCATTCTGAAGGACACTTGCGGACGACACGATACATCTGGGGGAGCGTGTAGCTGTGAAAGTAATTCGGTGCGCTTTGGTTTAGATAAAAAGTACCAGCACGCCTGTGTGGAGAACTTTCTAACAGCACTGGCTCCTTACGGGCTAGGCAAACGCGATATGGTCAGTAACATCAATTTCTTTATGAATGTCCCGGTGTCAGAAGATGGCACATTAGAGATTGTTGATGGGATTTCCGCGTCAGGCAGTATTGTAGATCTGCGGGCTGAGATGAACGTGCTGGTTGCTATTTCTAATTGTCCGCAAATGAACAACCCCTGTAATGCTTACAATCCCACTCCGATTCGGTTAATCATCTGGGACGCGATGTAAGTCACAACAGAGAAGGCATAAGAAAAAACGTCTGTCCCTCTGTTATGTTGCCCTTGATTTACTCTGTGAATTCCTGTGGTGACACAATTTCTTTGCCCTCATCCCCCATTTAGGAAGTCAATCCAATTCTTGTTCCTTCTCCTAGGGGAGCAGTAGGGTGAGGGCAATTGAAAATTTGTTAGTCAACCGGCCTCTATGCCGTCTTCAAACTCCTGAGTTCAAAAGCACACATGTTCAACAAAATTCTGATTGCCAATCGAGGTGAAATTGCCTGTCGGATTATTCGCACGCTCGATCGCTTAGGGATCGCTTCTGTTGCGGTCTACTCAGAAGCAGATGCTCACGCAAAACACGTGCTCATGGCAACAGAAGCGGTGTGTATCGGTGAAGCCGCCGTGGCGAAAAGCTATTTGAACTACGATCGCATCCTAGAAGTAGCAAAGCAAACCGGGGCGGAAGCCATTCATCCGGGCTATGGCTTCTTGAGCGAGAATGCTGAGTTTGCGGAGGCGTGTGCACGAGACAGTATTGTATTCATTGGGCCGACGCCTACTCAGTTGCGTCAGTTTGGTCTGAAGCATACTGCGCGGGAACTAGCAGAGGCGAATCAAGTGCCCCTCACGCCCGGAACGCCTTTGCTAGAAAGCTTAGAGGCAGCCCAAACCGCCGCGATCGCAATTGGTTATCCAATCATGCTTAAAAGTACAGCAGGCGGCGGCGGGATTGGGTTGCAGGTGTGTCACACCGAACATGATCTAACAGAGGCGTTTGAGAAAGTTCAACGCTTAAGCCAAAGCAACTTCAAACAGAGCGGAGTATTTTTAGAGAAATACATTCAAACGGCTCGACACATTGAAGTGCAAATCTTTGGAGACGGAAACGGCAATGTTGTTGCCCTCGGTGAGCGCGATTGTTCAGCACAGCGCCGCAACCAAAAAGTGATTGAAGAAACGCCTGCACCGAATATCACTGATGAATTAAGAAAAGAACTGTCAGATGCAGCCGTGCGGCTGGGAAAAGCTGTCCATTACCAATCGGCTGGAACAGTGGAATATGTGTTTGATGTGCAAACGCAGCAGTTTTATTTTTTAGAAGTCAATACCCGCTTGCAGGTTGAACATGGCGTTACTGAAGCCGTTAACGGAGTTGATTTAGTCGAGTGGATGGTCAAGCAGGCATCGGGCGATCTGTTTCCCCTATCAGAGTTTCAGTATCAGCCACAAGGACACTCGATTCAGGTACGGATTTATGCTGAAGATCCAGCGAAAAATTTCCAACCGAGTTCTGGCACGTTGCATCAAGTCACGTTTCCCGACACGGTGCGCTGCGATCGCTGGATCGAGACGGGAACGGAAGTCACGCCGTACTATGATCCCCTATTAGCAAAAGTGATTGTTCACGCGGACAATCGTGAGGACGCGATCGCGCATCTCAAAACAGCGATCGACAACAGCCGCATTGATGGCATCGAAACCAATCTGGCGTATTTGCGCCAAATTCTAGACGATTCTAGTTTCAGTCGGGGAGACCTGAGTACCCGCTTTCTAAATTCCTTTCACTATGCGCCGCTCACGATCGATGTTCTGGATGCGGGAACCTATAGCAGCATTCAAGACTATCCAGGACGGGTTGGCTATTGGAATGTAGGTGTGCCGCCGTCAGGTCCGATGGATCATCTCGCGTTTCGATTGGCAAATCGGGTGCTCGACAACCCTGAATCGACAGCAGGGTTGGAGTTTACGGTTACAGGTCCAACGTTGCGTTTCAATACCGATACCGTCATTTGTCTCACGGGTGCTGAGATGAAAGCAACGCTGAATGGTGAACCCGTACCCTTTTGGAGCGCTGTTCCGGTTCAGGCGGGAAGTACCTTGAAGCTAAAAGGCGTTCAGGGAGATGGCTATCGTACCTATTTAGCGGTCAAACATGGGTTTGATGTCCCCGATTATTTGGGGAGCAAATCGACATTTGCATTAGGCAAATTTGGCGGACATGCAGGACGAACCCTGCGTCCGGGAGATGTCCTTAAGCTGAATCAGTCGGCTGAATTGGAACACGCGGAGTCTACGCTGCCAACGGAACTGATTCCAACCTATACCAACCATTGGGAAATTGGTGTCCTCTACGGTCCTCACGGTGCGCCCGATTTCTTTACCCAAGAAGATATCGCTCTGTTCTTCTCGACCGATTGGAAAATTCACTACAACTCAACGCGCACCGGCATTCGGTTGATTGGGCCAAAACCGAAATGGGCCCGTTCTGACGGCGGCGAAGCTGGACTCCACCCATCTAATATTCACGATAATGCCTACGCGATCGGCACCATTGATTTCACGGGCGATATGCCGATCATCTTAGGGCTAGATGGTCCGAGTCTCGGCGGGTTTGTTTGCCCTGCCACGATCGTTCAGGCAGAACTGTGGAAAATTGGACAACTTAAACCAGGCGATACGGTTCGCTTCTACCGTCTAACGTTTGCAGAAGCCTTGCAGCGTGAACTGGCGCAAGACCAGCAAATTGCAACGCTACAAGTCACGCCGCCAGTGCAATCTGGCGTTTCCCAAACTGTTCATTCTCCCATTCTCCATTGCATTCCTGATTCTCCTGATCACATTGGGGTCACTTATCGACAGGCAGGAGACAAGTACGTGCTGATCGAATACGGATCTCAAATCCTCGATCTCAAACTGCGCTTTTGCGCTCATATCCTAATGGACTGGTTAATCGCCCATCACATACCGGGGATTTTGGATCTCACGCCCGGAATGCGATCGCTGCAAGTCCACTACGACAGTCGTGTGTTGTCACAACAAGCGTTGCTCGATGCTCTGATTGCTGCCGAAAACGAACTGCCCTCCGTGATGGAAGCAGAAGTACCAACACGAATCGTACATCTACCCCTGTCCTGGGATGATGAAGCAACACAATTAGCCATTCAGAAGTACATCCAATCTGTGCGTTCTGATGCGCCTTGGTGTCCGAGCAATATTGAATTTATTCGTCGGATTAATGGGCTGGAAAGCGTCGAACAGGTGAAAGAGATTGTCTTCAGCGCCAGCTATCTGGTGATGGGGTTGGGAGATGTGTATCTCGGCGCGCCCGTTGCCACTCCACTTGATCCGCGTCAACGCTTGGTAACGACCAAATATAACCCCGCGAGAACCTGGACACCGGAAAATGCGGTCGGCATTGGTGGCGCTTATCTCTGTGTGTACGGGATGGAAGGCCCGGGCGGCTATCAATTTGTAGGACGCACGCTGCAAATGTGGAATCGCTTCAAACAAACCGCTGATTTCAGTCAACCGTGGTTGCTGCGCTTTTTTGACCAAATCCGGTTCTATCCCGTTTCGCATGAGGAATTGCAGCGCGATCGCGCTGCTTTCCTAGAAGGAAAAGTGCAACTCAAAATTGAAGAAACCACCTTCAGCCTCAAGCAATACTACGAGTCTTTAGACGCGATCGCGCCTCAAATCACTCAGTTTAAAGCGACTCAGCAAGCTGCCTTTAATGCAGAGCGCGATCGCTGGTCAGCCGCCGGAGAATTTGAGGCCGAAGCCAAGGCAGAAGAAGCGTTAGACGCAGCAGATGAAGTGGCAATTACCTTGCCGCCCGGAACAGAAGCGATCGTTGCTCACGTTTCGGCGAATGTCTGGCAAGTGCTGGTCAAGCCTGGAGATGCGGTTGCAGAAGGCGATCAACTGATGATTTTAGAAGCGATGAAAATGGAAATAGCGGTCATCGCGGATGAACCAGGCACGATCGCGGAAGTGTTCTGTCAACCAGGGCAGACAGTGACAGCAGGACAAGTTCTTGCGGCGATTCAGCTTGGGGATTGAGCAAGAGCGAGCGATGAGGAATGAAGCAAGATTGAATTCATCCCTTGCTGAACAAAAACCAATCGTCCTAACGGCACTACTTGAAAGGATAACAACGGTATGGATTGGACAGAGAGTTTAGACCTGCGATCGCTGGCTCACCAATATGCAACAGGACAAACCACTCCGGAAGCTGTCATCAAGCTCGTCTACGATCGCATTGAGCAGTACGCTGATCCGGCGGTGTGGATTTACCTCGCCCCGATCGCTCAGTCGTTAGCTCGTGCCAAAGCCCTTGCCGATCGAGATCCTCGCCGCCTTCCTCTGTACGGAATTCCATTTGCGATCAAAGACAATTTAGATTGGGCAGGCATTCCCACAACCGCAGGCTGTCCAGCTTATGCCTACACTCCAGAACGCAGCGCCACTGTTCTTGAGCGACTGTGCGCAGCGGGTGCAATTCCAATTGGCAAAACAAACCTAGATCAGTTTGCTACTGGATTAGTAGGAACTCGCACCCCCTACGGTGTCTGTCGGAACCCATTTAATTCAGACTACATTCCGGGTGGCTCTAGCGCAGGGTCAGGAGCCGCTGTATCTGCCGGACTTGTTAGCTTTGCCCTAGGAACGGATACGGCTGGTTCAGGGCGGGTTCCAGCGGCGTTCACAAATATCATTGGACTCAAGCCAACAAAGGGCTTGATCAGCACCCGTGGTCTCGTTCCAGCAGTGCGAACGTTAGATTGTGTGTCGATCTTTGCTCTGACGTGCGAGGATGCGGCGGCGGTGCTGCAAGTGGCGGGCGACTACGATGCAGAAGATGGATTCTCGCGTCAACCAACCGTAAACGCATTGCCAGAGATTGCTAAATTGCGTGTCGGCATTCCCGGCGATCAGGATTTGACGTTCTTCGGAAATCACTCCGCAGAACAGCAGTATCGAGATGCGATCGCTCATCTCCAAACCTTAGGATGCACAATAGTGCCAATCGACTTCCAGCCCTTTGCAGAGGCGGCTCAACTGCTGTACGGCGGGGCATGGGTAGCAGAACGGCTCGCCGCGATCGCAGACTTTCTTAACCCCGCCCTGATGAATCCGACCGTGTATGAGATTATTAACGGGGGCAAACGCTACGATGCCGTGGATGCTTTTCGCGGGATCTACCGCTTAGCCGATCTGCGTCAGTTAGCCGATACCCAGTGGCAAGCGATGGATGTGTTAGCTGTTCCCACCACGGGCACGATCTACACCGTGGCAGAAGTCGAAGCAGAACCGATCGCCCTCAACAGCAATCTAGGACGCTACACAAACTTTGTGAATCTGCTGGATCTCTGTGCTGTGGCAGTACCAAGCGGGTTTCAATCGAACGGACTACCAACTGGCTTAACGCTGATCGCGCTTGCATGGCATGATGCCTCCCTTTGCCATCTAGGAGCCGCCTATCATGACCTTCTTGGTGGCACTCTCGGCGCGACCAAGGTTCCTCTAAGAAGGCATGAGGGATGAAGTTAAGTACAATCATTCTTTCATTAGTCAATTCATAGATTAACCAGTTCAATCAACAGATTAACCAAAGGTTTTTCCGTTCCTTCTCCCTTTCCAACTCCATTAAGTTTATTAAGTGACGACGCTATGACCTCTCAATCTTCTCCACTCGAACGGGTAAAAGTGGCGGTCGTGGGAGCACATCTCACCGGACAGCCGCTCAACTATCAACTGACGGACGAAGGGGCAACCCTAGTGCGTGCCTGCAACACTAGCCCGATCTATCGCCTCTATGCCCTGACCGGAGGAACGATCCCTAAACCTGGCTTGATTCGTCAGCGCGAGGGGGGTAGCGCAATCGCACTCGAAGTATGGGAACTTGCGATCGCGGGCTATGGGCGCTTTGTCGCTCAAATCCCGTCTCCGCTTGGCATTGGCACTCTGGTTCTAGAAGATGGCGAAACGGTTCAGGGCTTTATCTGCGAGTCTTACGCCGTGGCAGACGCCCGCGATATTTCTCACTTAGGAGGCTGGCGAGCGTACCTCGACCAAATGCGCCAAACCGAATCTTAAGGTTTAGCCGCAAGATTTGCCACAACGACGACTAGCTCTTCTGGTGAAACTGGCTTGGGAATATGGGTCTGGAACCCAGACAACAACGCTTGTCTCCGGTCTTCTTCTTTGGCATAGGCCGTCAGCGCGATCGCGGGAATTCTGCCACCCCGCTCGGCGGGCAATGCCCTAATTTGGCGAATCAGCGAAAAGCCGTCCTGATCGGGCATTCCCAGATCGGACACCAACAGATCAGGCTTAACCTGACGTAGCGCGTTGAGGGCTTCGACGGCTGATGTGACGGCGGTAACCTCAGCGCCCGCCTGCTCAAGAATGAAGGTGATAAGGGCGAGACTGTCAGCATCGTCATCGACGGTAATCACTCGCAGCCCGCTTAGGGAACCAATCGGCTGAGTTGAGATCGACGGCTGCTGGTTAGGAGAGGAGGGTTGAACCTGTAACCCTGGCAACCGCACGCTGAACGTCGCGCCCTGTCCCGTTCCCTCGCTGTCTACTCGTACCGTTCCTCCATGCAGTTCGACCAAATGACGCACAATCGTGAGTCCTAGCCCCAGTCCGCCCTGCGATCGCGTCGTACTGCTGTCGGCTTGACGGAACCGCTCAAACACGTGAGGCAGAAAATCGGCGCGAATACCAATTCCCGTATCCTTAACTTGGATCTGAACCCACTCACCTACCAGCTCTAACCAAACTTCAATCCGTCCAGAGGGCGGCGTGAACTTAATTGCATTGGAGAGCAAATTCCAGACCACCTGCTGTAAACGATTTGCATCTCCAGAGACAAGACTTGCATCCGGATCGAGTAGGGTTTGGATCTGAATGGATTTTGCGTCGGCACTGGGGCGCACCGCATCGATCGCAGCCGTAATGATGGAGGGGAGCGAGACGGGCTGAAGATCCAGGCGTAGCTGCCCGCGAATGATGCGAGAAACATCCAGCAGATCATCGACAAGCTGCGCCTGCGTTTTGGCACTGCGCTCGATCGCATCTAACGCCCGAAGGCTCGTCGAAGCGTCTAATTTCCCTTGTTTCAACATCTGCGCCCAGCCCAACATCCCGTTCAGGGGCGTGCGAATTTCGTGAGAAAGAACTTGCAGAAACTCGTCCTTCATGCGGTTAGCCGTCTCTGCTTCTACCCGCGCCGCCTGCTCTCGAATGCGCTCGGCCCGCTCTAGTTCCGCTTGTTTGCGGAGTCGAGACATCTCTAAACTTGCCCGCACTCGCGCTAAGAGTTCGCGAGCGGAGAAGGGCTTGATCAAATAGTCATCTGCCCCTGTTTCTAACCCTTCTAGCCGCGATTCTTCGCCGGCTCGCGCCGATAGCAAGATAATGGGCACTTCTCTCGTTGCAGGATCAGCTCGCAACGCTTGGAGTAGCTGGAGTCCATCCAGCTTTGGCATCATCACATCGCTGAGAACGAGATCGGGCAGTCGGGATGTGGCGTTATTTGACGATGCGATCAGCGCGATCGCGGCTTCCCCATCTGCGGCAATATCTACATCATAGTGGGGCTGAAGCAGCCGCTTGAGGTAATCGCGCATGTCGGCATTATCGTCCACGATTAGAATGCGCGATTGGCTCCGTTCCGTCCCGTTGTCTGTTCTGTCCAGACTTGTTGGCTGTTCATGCGTCCGAGGCGCGAGTTTCGTGTTTTCATTAGTGTTTTCAACCGGGTTCTGGGGTAACCAGCGCAACGCTTCTTCGAGATAGGGCAAAGCCCTAGTCAATGGGGCCGAACCATCAGCTCGTATAGAATCAGTGCCCGTTTGAAGTGCTGCGCTTGGCAAATGAGCACAACCTGTTGGAATGGATACCGTAAAGCTCGTTCCTTGATTCACCACGCTGCGCACCGCGGTTCCTTCGGAGTTGCGCTTTGCGCTAATCGCGCCGCCATGCAGATGCACCAGTTCTTGCACCAGTGATAGCCCAATGCCCGATCCTTCAAACGTGCGTCCTCTCGCTCCCTGGACACGATGGAACCGCTCAAATAGGCAGGGCAACTCCTCAGCCGGAATGCCTGTTCCTGTATCCCGCACTTCTAACTCAACCCGATTGGGGCCTTGTCCGTCTCCATCAGAACTACCAACCCAACGCAGTGCAACAGCAATCTCTCCTTCAAAGGTGAACTTAAAAGCATTGGAGAGCAAATTCAAGACAATTTTTTCCCACAGGTCGCGATCGACATACACAGCTTCTGGTAGAGGGGGACAGTCTACGGTCAAGCGCAGACCCGCTTGCTCGATCGCCGATCGAAAGACGCTAGCGAGTTCTACAGTAAGGGTTGGTAGATCCGTTGGCTCAAACGTTGCTTGCGTCCGTCCTGCCTCAATCCGCGAGAAATCGAGGAGGGTGTTGACCAGTTTCAGCAGACGTAAACTGTTGCGATGCAGCACTTCAATTCGGCGGCGTTGCGGTGGGGAAAGGGGATGCTCAACATCTGCCAGCGCATCTTCAGCCGGGGCAAGCATCAAGGTTAGAGGTGTGCGGAACTCGTGAGAGACATTGTTAAAGAACATGGTTTTGGCGCGGTCTAGCTCAGCGAGTGCCTCGCCCCGCCGTCGTTCTTCTTCGTAGACCTGAGCGTTGCGAATCGAGACTGAAACTTGACTAACGAGCAACTCATAGAATGAGCGATAGCCTTCATCGAGGGCACGATTGGGGCTAACGCCTGCAACTAAAACGCCGAGCGAGGCCGTTTGAGTAGACGCCGCGATCGGCATGACCAAAGCAGAATGAACAGCCTCATCCCCCGGACCGCCCAGAACGGTTATGAAGCGATCGAGGGTCTCAACGACAACAGTTTCACCTGCCGCCGCCCGCGCCAATGACCAAATTTCATCGGAGGAGGCTAAGGTAATCGATCGTGGAATGACATCATTCACGTCTAGTCCCACCGAGGCGCGTAAAGTCAGCGTACCATCTGGTTCTCGTAAGTAAAGTAGAGCAAAAGGGACATCGAGCGGATGCAGCCCAATCGCCGCGACCACATCGTGACAGGTTGCCTCAACACTGCGAGTCTCGCCTGCTTTCGAGGATAAATCGCGCAATAGCCGCAGCCTCCGCTCTCCCAAAACCTGCTGCGTCACTTCGCTACACACGGCCAGCATGCCGACGATTTGCCCTGCATCATCCTCAGCGGGGGCATGAGAGACGCTGAAATAGGATTCTTCTCGGTAGCCCGATCGCTCTAGCAAGAGCAGCAAAGCAGGCGTCCAGTTGGCGCTTCCCGTTGCCATTACCGTTTGAATCATGGGGCCTAACGTGTCCCACGCCTCGGCAAGCGTGATGCGGATGTCGAGTCCGAGGGCAGCGGGATGCTTATCGCCAATCAACTGTGAGTAGGCATCGTTGTAGAACTGCGTAAATTCGCGTCCCCAGGTCAGCACCATCGGGTAGCGTGAGGCAAGCATCGTTTTGATCAGCGATTTAAAGCTTGGCGACCAGGTTGCGATCGCGCCAACGGGAGTTTGCGACCAATCGAAGGAGCTGATTCGGCTCGCCATCTCGCTTCCAGTTCCGAGTAACTCACAGTGCGGATATGTTAAACCCTCGGTTTCAGTTGTTGTTTCACTTGAAGCAGATAACGGCTCCGGCTTTTGCTCAATCGGGTGCTGCATGGGTGGAAAGAAATTCTACTCGATGGGGCAGATTGTTGGGCGGCTTGTCACAGTATCTTCGCTGCTACGATGTGCCCCTAGCCACCGGGAGGATACTGCTACCCAATTATAAAGCTTGATAAATGAGACGATTGATCTTCCTTATTGGTTTGAAGATGGGTTGGGTCAAAGAAGATAATACGCTGCGAAACTCTGTCATTTATCATTGTTCTCATTTACCTCATCTTCATTTTAAGTAGCATGACTTCCAATATAGACCTCATTATCTCATTTTACTGAATATGTGTTCATAATACTATTACGCTTAAATAGTTATATTACTAGTCCTATTAATATAAACTCGTTTTACTCGCATTTTAGCAAGTGATCCTTCTAAAAATATATTTGTAAATCTCACGGCATTTGTATTGACACCTTAAGTAACTTTTTCAAATTTTCTTTCCGAATCATATTCATTAAAATCGCTATCATATTCATTAAAATCGCTATCATATTCATTAAAATCGCTATTTAAGATGTGCAGGGAATGAGGCTTGCGTTCCCTAGTTGATCGTCATTTCGGTTTTTACAATCTAACTGCGACGAGTACCCCAATGGGCACTGCCAAAGCGCTCTTGAGTTTTTAGGATGAAATCAACGACGGCTACTTGCGTTGATTCACTGCCAAAACTCAAAACGTTTGTGGATTAATGCGGTTCCTTGAGTTGAGCCTTGCGCTAATCGCTTTAATCTAAATTAAGGAAACTGATATGCCTACATCGATCACTCGCCTCGATCGCCTCCCCCTCGATCGCCTCCCGATTGAACTTCTAAGACCCACCGCCACAGATACCTCTGGAGCTCCCGAACCAGACAATAGCGAGATTCGGAAGATTGCCAACGACGTGCTTCAAGCTGTGCAGTATTCCTTTGCTTCGGTTGCTGCTAATCCTAATCAAGCGGTTCGTGCCGATACGTTAGAAGAAACATTTCAGCAAACGTTCAAGCGAATGGATGCGGCAAAGCTAGAGCGAGTGCAAACAAAAGCGACACAACTCGTGAGCGCTGCACCAGAACTGCGAACTACTCTATTTGGACGGTATGGACAACTTGAGAGTAAAGAGTTTGTGAGCATTGGGTTCGACCGTGCCCATGAAGGACTCGCTCCTCTAGCCATCGATCAGAAGCTACTCGGCATCAGAACGTCCCACCTCTCGATTCCTCAAGGCGTTGGACGAATGACACCCGAAGGACTTTTGATTCCGGCGGCAAACCTGCCTCAGGGGTTTGAAGATTTTGAAGATGCGATCGACATGTCTACTCAGAGAGCGGCAGAATCTCATGTTTATAACGCAGAAAAGCTTCAAGAAATTTGGGGCCCCGTCTACTCGACCGATCCGTTTGCGGGTGCGGGCGCGGACGAGTTTGAGGAGCAAGCCGTTACCGACAAATTAGGGTTCTACGTCACCCGCGTTAAGTGTGTGGATGAAACCAACCCTGAGTTCTGGGGCAGCGATGAAATTGCGATCGCAGGCGTGTCGGTCGATGAAGACGGCGACAGCAAAAAAATCTCCGAACATTATGTAGGAGGCGGATTTGATGATGGGGATGAAAAGAACTATTCCCCCAATTGGAACTATCACTGGTTCAGTATGCAAGAAGGCAACTATTGGCCCAAGGCTTACAAAGTCGCGCTGATGCTCGCCGAGAAAGACAATGGTGGACTCTCGACTGCCCTCAACACCATTTGGGAAAAAATTGGTGAAAAGGTGAAAGAAGCGATCGCGAAGGCCGTGACGGGTGCGCTTTCTGGATATGTTGGCCCTGCCATTGCTGCAGCCATTGGTCAAGCGGTTGCTTGGATCGTTGACAAACTTGTTGGTTGGATTATCACTGCATTCCAAGATGACATTTTCCCAGTCTTCACCGCAAGTTGTACCGTACCTAGCTTTAATGCGCGGTGGAACTATCCTAACGGCACATGGGGCAGCCCAACATCTGATGTGCGTACCGCTCACTTCTATGGGCATGGTGGGCACTACATCGTCAACTACTACTGGAAGCTATACGCCTAGTCTGCCAACTTTAAATCGCTCAGATTGATTAGAGCTAGGGAGAATGGGCGATCGCTGGTGCCATCTCTCCCTATTTCTTCCCAATTCTTCGATCTGAATCTTGGCGAAGTTTAAGGAACAGAGATTCATAACACGCCTCCCTCTATGAGCATTACTCTTCCTCTGGCTGTCATGCAGCAATGGTCAAAGAACGTGATCGATCTTCGCCACTTGCTGCATGACTTTACTATTGCGACTGACCATTCCCCCTTTCTCCGCTGGGATACCGCTCTAGAGCAAGAAGATGGTGCTGGTATTCGAGTTGCCTTACTTGACTCCGGCATTCAGTTGCAACATCCATTGCTAAAAGGCGCTCAGATACAGGCGCGAGACTTTACAGGTAGTGGCGGTGTCTTTGATCGAAGCGGACACGGAACTAAAGGTGCAGCATTACTAGTGGGACAAACGGATTTGAGAGGGCTTGTGCCTGCCTGCACATTGCTAGTCGGCAAGGTTTTGGGCGGAGATCGCGAGACTAGCGCGGTTGCGATCGCTCAAGGCATTCGTTGGGCACTGGCTCAAGGCGCTCAGGTGATCGCGCTCCCTCTGGGTCGGCGTCAGAGTTCACCGCTCGTGCAGCAAGCCGTGCGTCAAGCCCTAGCAAAAGGCTGCAAGATCTTTGCGGCGGCTGGAAATTATGGCGTTGATGTCTGCCTATTTCCAGCTCGATTACCGGGTGTAGTTGCTGTCTCAGCCACAACTTTAGCGGGTGTGCCCCTGTCTTGGTGCTGTCAATCTCAAGTCGATTGTTATGCTCCTGGACAAGATGTTTTTCCTAGCGATCTGGCAGGGGGTAGTAGCATTAATGGTTCGTCAGCCGCAACGGTTTTGGCAGCAGGAGTCGCGGCGCTACGAATGGCAAGGTCAGCAAAGACGAGGGATGAAGTAGATTGGCGTTCATCGTTCGATCAGACACAGCTTACTAGCGCTTCGTCATCAGATTCGTCATCAAAGTAGGGATGCGGAATGATGCTTACCTCATCCCTTTCCAAACCCACCAATCTTCAAACTGAACTTTAGTATGAATAGCACTCCACCATTTCAGCGCGTGTCGCTGCAAGAAACCCTATGCTTTGTTCTTAGCCTGAGTGCAGCAGAAGCCCAAGCCGTCCTTGAAAGACGGCTGGTTATCCCAGCAAAAACGATTTGCGATCGCACGCATCTAGATCGCGTCACGGTCGATCGCGTGTTGCAAAATCCCGCCGCCGTTCGACAACTCCGCTTAAACCCCAACCGCATTACCTCCACTCAAATTGCTCGGATTCCTCATCTCAGATCTGAACGGGCAAAAATCGTGGCTCAAGGGCGACCGTATTATGCGATCGCAGAACTAGAAGCGGCTACTGCGCTCCCTCGTGCTCTATTAGACCAGCTATTTCTGATTGCTCCGCTGAGCTATCAGGATAAGCAAGCGCACAAGGAAATCACGTTTACACCTGTTTTGGGACGCTACTTAATTCCGGCAAAAACCGATTTAGAAACCACTGATCCTCTGGAAGCGACAGGCTATGTCGAAGTGTTGCCTTCCCTACCAGAGTTTGACTTTCGGATTGTGCAACCCAGCGAATTTGAAGCCGATCCCGCTCCCCATGATCTTAAAGCTGCTTTTGCAGGCAATGTTCATCCCGTATTGCGAGACGCCGAAGGATTTGAGCGGTATCTTGTGCCAGGATCGCTCGACTTGTGGGTTCGCCCCGATGTTGCTGAGGCCCAGTGTTGGTCAATGATTCAAGCCTTGGGACTTCAAGTGACAAATGCCATACCGGGAGTGGGGTATTACCGCACCAAGTTGGGCGTTATGCCAGAGGATCGGGATGTAGTTCGGGCGGTACTTGCAGCGATCGATCGCGCCCAACAGCAAGACGACGTTCTCTTTGCTGAAATCGATCAGGTCGGATTTGAAGATTTTGGTTTGGATCAATCAGTTGTGGCGAACGATGAGGAGTTTGAGGAGTCCGATCGCTATTGGAACTACGATGCCATTCATCTCTCAGAAGCTCATCTGATCACAAAAGGATCATCAAATGTCACGATCATCATTATCGATAGCGGCGCTCGTACTGATCATGAAGCGTTGAAACCCGCATTTCGTTCCGATTGGCAGACATTAGATCTCAATTTTGATTTAGGTGTTCTCGATAGCGAGCGATCGCCCAATGAAGCGGTGATTGCCCATGGTACAAAAGTTGCGGGGGTGATCAGTCGGCAAGATGCTGCTGCGTATGCCGTTGCGCCTAATTGTCGTATTCTGCCGATCAAAATTCCGGGTCAGTTTGCGTCTCCAGCTTATGGCTTAAGAGCCGCTGCGATTCGCCAGGCACTCACGTATCTCCAGCCCGGAGAGCGGGCAGTGATCAATCTAAGCTGGCGTACCAATGGCGAACACATCGGGATTCGCGAGGCGTTGGTTGAGGCACAAAATCGAGGGGTTGCCGTGGTTGCTTCTGCGGGTAACTATGCCCCTGGTGCTGCTCAACGACCCGATGAACTCCACTATCCGTCTGCTCATACTTACCGCGATCCGCAGTTGACCAATCTTTGTACCGTCGCCGCTGTTGGGGTAGGCGATCGCAAAGCTAGCTATTCTTACTATGGGCAGCAGAGCATTACTGTTGCCGCACCAGGTGGTGAAAAAGGCAGCGCAGGAGCCGGAATTTACACGACATCGACTCCAGAAAAATATGTGTACACCTGCGGGACATCCTTTGCAGCGCCTCATGTTGCAGGGCTGATTGCGCTGTTATTCTCGGTCAAACCCGATCTAAGTCCGGCAGATGCGATCGCAATCATTAAAGACACTGCCGATCCGATCGATGCGGTGAATGCGCCGTATGCCGGGATGCTGGGCGCAGGTCGGATCAATGCACGAGCAGCACTAGAGCGGCTGGTTCCCTCGCAGAATAGAACCTATACAATCACTGCAACTGCCGGATCACACGGTCAAATTACTCCAAAAGGTTCCATTGTGGTTCAGCACGGAGCAGACCAGACCTTTGCGATCGCGCCAGATGCCGATTACCAGATTGCAGAACTGTTGATAGACGGCAATTCCATCGATATTGCCCCGTCTTATACCTTCAAAAACATCACGACGGCTCATGCGATCGCTGTGCAATTTGCTCCCCAAGGGGCAGAACCCAGCCATTATGATTCAGCAGGTCGATTGAACATTAATTTGGCAACGCTGGCAGAACTGATGACCTTACCTTCTATTGGTAGTTGGTTAGCCGATCGCATTGTGAAATATCGCGCTACTCACGGCTTCTTTAGCAGCATTTGGGGACTCTCTTTAGCAGGTGTGAGTGCCTGGACGATCGGACAAATCAAAACAAAGATTACGGTTTGACGATTGGGATGCACAAGGCATTTAGAATCGGCTGAACTTGAGGAATCAGTTGACGTTGTTTTGCAATCGGCAGTATGCCGAGGATGCCGTGGTCTTGTTGAAAGAGTGTGTTGCCGTTGGCACAGCGAAGCTGACCGCGAGTTCTTGGCGTAAGTCTGCTTCTGTAAGAGATAAGTTATCGGGCAGGTTAATTGTAATTTGCATCGGTTAGGCTCCTGGAAGTTGTCTTCGATTGCGATCGTAGATCTCGTAGAGGCGTTTGAGAACTTCAATCGGAATGCCTGCAACTGGAACAAGAATTTTAGTGGCTTCAATGCCTCCCGCAAATAGAACGCTGAAGGTATCTTGCCAGCGTTGCCAATTCTGAAGATTGGTTTGAGGCATTTGCTGGAAGCCGTTGATCAGTCTATCGAAGAGTTGTTCGTCTGTGGCGGTGGGATATTTCTGACGGAGTTGGGTGAGTAAGTCAGTGAGCTTTTGTGAGGCTGCTGCGACTTGTGGGGCGGGTGCATGAACAATCATGTCACCTTCGACATTGCCTGCGACTCCTGAGACAGGTGCATTGAAATTTTGTTGAACTTTGGCGATATCGCTCATCAGTCGTATGCCTCGCTGCGATGTTTGATGGTGAGGATGGAAACGATCTTGGTTTCGTCGTCAATCGCGTATAAAACGCGGTAGTCGCCTGTGCGAAAACGGTAGATGCCTGAGAAGTCGCCTTTGAGCGGTTTGATGTTGGGGTGGATGCGGGGGTTCTGCTCAAGATGAATGAAGCATCGAGAGACTTTCTTGGCGGTAGCGAGATCGAGTTTGATGTAAAGCGCTTCGGCGTTGGCAGATAGGACGACTTCATACATCGGAGCGAAGGTTTCTCCAATTTTTGAACTGATTGATTGGTGTTGCTTGGGCTTGCTTGAGTTCGTTGAGGAGATTGGGATGTCTGCTGAGTTCTTCGGTTGCTTCGGTAGATTCTTTGTCGAGTAGGAAGGTGGCGAAGTCGGTGAGGGTTTGGAGATGTTCGATCGAGAGTTGGGGTGCAATCTCAGTGAGTTGGGCTTGGAGTGTTTGAGATTGGGCGATCGCGGTATCAGTTGTGTCGCTAGAGTTAGCTAGGTTCATGAGATGGCTTTGGGAATGGGTGTCTAAGTTTAGTTTACTGAATCGGATGGAGGGGCAATGAGGTTACCTTCGACGTTGCCCACGACGGTATCGACTGGAGCGTAAAAGTTTTGAGTGATGAGAGAGCGATCGCTGGTTTGGCTTTTTTGTCGATCGGCTTTCTGTGCTTCTAAATAGGCTTGAAAGATTTCGTAGTTATAGTATTTACAGTTCTCTTGGATGGCGAGGATGGTGCGATGAGCATCTTGACCTGAATCGGATGGGATTAAGGTTAGGAGATGGGGGAGATGTTGAGCAATCGAGTTTGTGTATTTCTTCGCGATTCCGCCTAACGCCTCTGCCGCCCTCCAACGCACATCGGAATCGGAATCTTCCACGAGT
>NZ_JCACCM010000207.1:0-5117 GCF_059501405.1 Myxacorys sp. | reverse complement strand
CCCTAAAACAACAACAGAATTCACGATATGACGACGATCGAATTGATTCAAGACATCTTCACGAATGGATTGAAGGCAGCGGCGTTGATCCGGAAATCGTTGCGCTTAATGTCCGTAGCGTTTCAGATCTACTTGTTGACGAGCTTTCACGCGAAGCGGAATTTGAACTAGCCGACCTGCTGAATTGGAAAGTCAGGCGGTTTGGGCATAAAACTCAGAAAGAGGTGCGCGGTTGGTATGTCAATGGAGTTGATCCGCGCCATGATTACCAACGCATGGAGTGGGGACGCTTCAAACCCGACTCTGACACCCCGATTGTTGACCACAAAAAAGGGGAAACAGCAAAGTATCTCAGCCCGAAGGACACAACAAGCCGATTAGTCTTGCTGGATGTGCCTCGTCGCATTTGGCAAGCCATATCAGACCGTCACGGGATTGAAATCGGCAGCGAAACCAGTTTTTGGCAGTGGGTGATTGAGCGAAATGTCCCTGTCATCCTGGCAGAAGGAGAGAAAAAAGCGGGATGTTTGCTGACGTTGGGGTATGCCGCGATCGCGCTTCCCGGTATATTCGGAGGCTATCGCAAAGCAACCAAAGACCTGATCGACGATTTAGCTATTTTTAGAACCAAAGGTCGCTCGATTCGGGTCTGCTTTGACCACGAAACCAAGCCGCATGTTCAGAAGAACCTCAATTTAGCAACGACGCGACTCGGCAAGCGATTTGTAAAATTTGGCTGCACGGTCGAAGTTGTTTTGCTGCCTGGACCTGAAAAAGGGGTTGATGATTTTGTCCTTGCTCAAGGATCGCAAGCATTCCATACGCTTGTCCCGCTGCATTTCAATTGCTGGCACACCCGAACCTATAGCCAGCTAACCTACGAGCCATCGCTTGAACTGAACCAAGACAAGCTAGGCGCATTTTCAATTTTGGGTAATCAGCCGAAATTAATCGGCGTGAAATCGCCCAAGGGTTCGGGTAAAACCGAGATGCTAGTTTCGATCGCAGAAGAAGCGGCAGCGCGCGGGCAGCGAGTTTTGTTGATTTCACACCGAGTTCAGCTTGCACAAGAGATTTGCGCTCGCATTAACATTCCGTACATTACCGAAGCTGGAGTTACCAGAGCCGCCTCAGCGAAGGGATACGGGATTTGCATTGACTCGCTGCACGCAGAATCTCAGGCTTGCTTTGACGCTGAAGACTGGCAAGACGCCGTGATTATTATTGATGAGGCGGAGCAGGTGATTTGGCACTTGCTCGAATCGAACACCGAAGTGAATCAGCATCGACTCGCCATTTTAGAGGAGTTGCAGCAGCTATTTGTTCAAACCTTTCATAACGGCAGTGGCAAGGTGATTTTGCTAGATGCCGATCTAACCGACGTTGCGGTTAACTTCGTGCTGAACCTAGGCGAAGCAAGATTTCACAAGCCCTGGATTCTGATTAATCGCCATTTTCAGCCCGATCATCGCACCGCTACCACTACGACCAATCCACTCCTAAAGAATGGCTTGCCGCGCTCATGCGAGCCGTTGCCAGTGGCGATCGCTTGGTCGTTGTGGCTCAAAGCCAGAAAGCCAGGTCAACGTGGAGCGCTCGCAATCTAGAGCAACTCATTCTCAAACTCTTTCCCAGCAAGCGCATCCTGCGAATTGACTCAGAAACGATCGGTGATCCAGACCATATTGCCTATGGCTGCATCACCAAGTTAGACGGAATGCTGCCTCAATATGACCTCGTGCTGGCAACTCCCACGATTGAATCAGGCGTCTCGATGACATTCGCAATCACTTCGATTCGGTTTGGGGCTGTTTTTGGGGAGTGTCGTCCACCAGTTCGGCACGTCAAGCGCTTGCACGAGTTCGCGACGACATCCCTCGGCATGTTTGGGCTGTTAACTACGGAAGGGGCAAGGTTGCCAACGGCGCAACCTCCAAGTACGGATTGCGAGATGCTCAGGTGCAGCTTGCTCAGACCGCGATCGCGAGGCTTTCGGCTTGGTGGGACGACGACAGCGACTTTAAAACAAACGAGGTAGCACTGAACACGTGGGCTGAAATGGCCTGTCGGATCAACGCGGATCGCTACCAGTATCGGCTGGCGCTGATTAGTGGATTGCAGAACGAAGGCTATGCAGTTGTTCCAGGCGAATTAGAGGAGAGCGACGATTTACCGGATTGGTCAGCGGCGCTGATCGAGTTTGACCTATTGCCGATCGATCTCAACCCTCAGTCTGCTAAACAGACATTAATCAAAGCCTTCGTAACCTGGCTCAAAGAGGTTTGCGTTCGAGAGTACGGCGGTGAGTGCCAAGACGAGCAAGCAGAAGATCTGATCTCCGATGAGTACGGCGAGGTTCTGAAGAAAAAGCGTAACAGGACTCGGCAAGAGCGGCTGCAATATCGCAAGTGGAGGCGGCACAAAAATTATGGCGGCGTGCCGGTCACTGTTGACCTGATTCAGAAAGATGACGACGGCTGGTATCCCCAGATGCAACTCGCTTACTACCTGTCTCTAGGTCAACCATTCCTGGAAGGGCGAGACGCAAAAATCCTGTCTAAGAGTGTTCGCAATGGTCAGCTTTGGTATCCCACGTTTGGCAAGTCGCAGATTGGCACGGTTGCCGAACTGTTCAAATTGCTCAAAATTTCAGAACTGCAAAACCCAGGGCGTGAGTTCTCTAACTTTGACGAGGACATGATTTGGCGGGCTGAGGTGGCGAGGCAGTACGCAGAACACATCAAAATCCTCACGGGCATCACGATCGCTGAAAAAGACACACCGATTGCGATCGCGAACAAGTTTCTCGGAAAGCTCGATTTGAAGTTGACACGGTATCGCAGAACCGGAGCCAACGGAGCACCTAGGCCGTGGATCTATACATTCATTCCGCCTGAGGACGTGCGGTCTGACGTGTTTGAGCGGTGGTTGGAGCGTGACACGCTAAGTCGGAATGAGTCCGTTGTGTCACCAGAATTGATAAGTAATACCTTAAGGCGGGAGGCAGCGTAGTGACATGGGAGAAGCAAAACGACGGAAGGCGTTAGATCCAAATTTCGGCATTCCAAACGGGCTAAAACTCCTGGCTCGTGACGCGGAGCCAACGCAGGCAGAGCTAAAGGCGATCTTTGCCGAGTTCGTACCAGACGACATTGCTAGAGACGCCTTTGTCTTCTCGATCAAGATTGATGCGACAGGGCAGGTGCAGCCGCCTTGGTTGCAAGCCTTGGTCAAAGATCGCAAGCTCAGTTTTGACGAAGCCTATCCGCTTTGGTGTGGGGATGTGAGGGAGTGGATTGACGCACTTACCGATAAGCTAACCCAGGAAAATTCAAGCTACGGCTCGCTGAAAGAGCAGTTCCGAATTCGCCTCTCTAAATCAATTAACAACGCGATCAATCCGAAGCTGGAAGAGTTTTGGGATTTGCTCGACAGTGAGGAGTGCGAGAATCCCCCGACCATAGAAGGCTTTTGGCGTGGCGAGCTAGAGAGCAACCCAGTTGAAGAGGAGGCACTTCTTGAAGCGTTAGCCATGCTTGCAGCGAGCGGTCCCGATTACGAGGAGGACGAGCCATGAGCAACCTTCCTTCCTGGGTCAAGCCCAATGCGATTGGCTCTGCCAAGCTCCGAAGGATCGCACTCCATCGCTCCGGCACACTCTTCACCATTCAAGGCGTGAAGAAAGCCAGAAACAAAGACAGCTATTTCCTTAACCCGTGGGCAAATGGCGGCGGCGTTACATTCCCGCTCTCCGAATGCCGACTCGCCACGCCCGATGCTGTACCCGATCGAGCCAAGTACATCACTCCAAACGGGCATCAGTTGACGGTTGAGCGTATTCCAATCGGCTTCGCTGTGTCCGACGGTAAGCGGTGGTTTGGGGTGTCCTTGGTTCAAGAGAATGGGCTAGCAGCGGCACAATCCTTAGCTCAAGCGTTCAGTGGTAAAATCGTGGAGGTGGACGATGACAACTGGTAGTCTGCCAAAAGCCACTCCCGACATTCAAGCGCTCGTCAACTCGTTAACGACTGGCGTTTGGGTCAGCGAGCGGTTCAGGACTTATTTGGCGGGCTACCTGTCTCAAGCCTACGGATTGCACAATGCACACTCGATCCAGACCTTGAAGTGTTTGCGAATGCTCAATCAAACACCTATCAGAGCGAAGAAAACAATATTTGCGGCTCGGTGCAGTTGTCCCCGGTGCGAACCAGCGCGAAGGGCGGCAAGAAGACAACGATCGCCAAAAAACCAGATTGTCGCAATCTCCAACTTTCTCGGTGTCGGTTGCTATACGACAGTGGCGCGTTTACCGACGTCCTCACAAATAGTCGAGTCACCTCAGAGCAAGCGCTGGTGCGGCAACTCGAAACCCTGTCTCAGATGCACGAAAAACCCCAGTGGTGTGCGCTCAGTTCTTACGATCGCCTGATTGATGAGAAATACATCAACGGGACACCCAAGAAAGAGCGATGGTCAGTTGATCAAGCGTGGCTGGCAGTAGAACAAACCGTCGAAGCTGCGAAGTACCTTGATTCACAACGGCAATATTTGAAGGATTTTGTCTTGGTGCAGTCTTGCCAAGGCGTTGACGCAGATCAATATCGAGACTGCGTTCTGAGGGTGCTGGAGTATTGCCAACCCCAAGACATCCTAGGCTTGGGTGGGTGGTGCATATTGGGCAAGCAAAAGCGATGGCTTCCAGTGTTTCACCAAACGATTCAAGCCATTATGCCGCTCGTTGCAGGAGCGGGAATCCGTCGAGTCCATATTTTCGGCTGCACTTGGTACAAACCTCACCAAGGGTTCTATCCGCCCTTGGTGAGTCTGCTTTGGTTGTGCGACTGCTATGGCATTAAGGTCAGCACAGACAGCAGATCGCTCATTGGCAATGCGCTTTGGAAGGACTGGAGGAGGGCAGGGGCGACGCTCCCCTACTGGCGGCACAACCTCGCTTGGGTAAAAGCAGAAATCGCCACCCTGAGAGATACGGAGTCCTATCAAAAAACAAGTTTTGCAACGCTAGAAACTAAAACTCAATTAAGCCTGTTTGAGGAGGTCGCGTCATGACACAGCAATTAAACCTATTAGAAACCTTGTCAACCCTTTCACCTTTAGAC
>NZ_JCACCM010000206.1:0-5190 GCF_059501405.1 Myxacorys sp. | reverse complement strand
AGCCTCTTGTTGTCTGGCTTCGACTACTGCCTATTTCCGATTAAGTCTATTGATATTCCAGCCTTGAGCAATGTGGAAGTAGGTGCGGTACTCTCGCCAGTATTGCAACGTCAGCAGCACTTGGTCTTCCAAGCTCAGTTTGGCAGGACGACCAGGTTTGCGTTTCGCCTGTTGCTTTTGCTTCAGAACGGACACCATTTCTGAAAAGGTCGTGGTTTGAACGCCGCAGAATCGCTTGAAGGCTTCGGGCTTCAAAGTTCGTACTTGTTCGTAGGTCATCAGGTTCTCCTCTCAATCACCTCACTATTTCCCCTATCGATGACTTTTGCAAGAGGTCTACTGTAGGCTCGTTGGACGTGGATGCGACTGTTGTGCAACCAGCGACTAAAACGGCGTTGATGGCTTTGGGCGAATTTTGCTCGACTTTGCACGTAAACGCCCCATTTTGTCAGGCTGATGCACTCCCTACAAATCAGTCCAATCACCATCCAAACCAGGGTTTGCAGATGTCGTCGATCTGCCCATTCAGTGGATTGACCCAACAGGTCGCATAGTTAATCATAAAGACGGGAGGTTCGCATGGTTCAGTTGTGTTTGTGTGGTAACTCTCACACTAATCCGCGAGCGCCCTTTTATCAAAGGCTAAGCCTCCCTCCTCTTCAAGTTTTGTCAGTCAACTAGCCATCAATGACTAATTTTACGAAAAAACGCCTTGGATTCATAGATCAATCTGTGCCATAATCGTCTCCAGATCGTGAGTCGCCAACCAGACCATTTTGTCCTATCCACATATTCAAAAAAGTCTTCTTTGCGTGGGCAGTGCCGAGATACCCAAGGCTTCTTTTCTGACACAAAGTGGATGATGTAAGGGTTGCGGACTAGCTCATTATAAACATCCTCTGAAAGTAGACTCTTGCTGTCTCTCCAAGGAAAATAATCCTTTGAAGAGTAGTCATAGAAAGAAGTAGCGTTGAAATTCCATTTAGGATCAAGCTGTCCCCACTTGCCAATAAGAAGTGCGTTCAAAAGACCTTGATCATACCAGCCTATGTACTTCAGATTTTGCACAAAGTACTTTATGGCTTTATCACTAAGCTTATCAGCTCGCCACTTTGCGAGGTCGATTACCAGAATTCCTGCATTAAAGTATGGAGCATCTGGACTGATCCCTAATTCTTGATAATTTAGTCGCCCAGTAGGACTAGATATAAAGGGTATCCATGTGTCACGTACAGCTAGTATATAATCTTCTCCGAAATCGGTTTGCCATAGCTGTAATAGATCTCCTTTTATAACCAAATCGCAATCTAAATAAATTACTTTTTCAAGCTGACTAGGCAGAAGTTCAGAGAGTAACAGCCTATAAAATGATGCGATTGAAACATGTTCTGATTTGGATAGTGCAAGCTTGGATTTCTTTGATTCGTGAGCTTCTGTAATATCCTCAGTCAAAGAGTTGGGTATTTGAATGAATTCAACTTCGCACCTTTCCTGAATTAGGGAACTCAAGATCTTCTGTTTATTGAAGTCAGTAATTCCTCCATCGATAATGTAGAAGGATACTTTGCATCCTTCTTTGAGGTTTTCAACTGTAGAGCGCATTGTTACTGCAAGTGGCATTGCATAGTTGTTGTCAGACGCGCAGACAACAACTATGGATTCACAATCAGACGAAGACTTCACCTCGCTTTCGTCTACCAAATTCTCAGCATGAATAAGACCCATAAGACCTCATATGTTTCAACAGCCTGGAAGTTTGTAATCTCTGGAAGTGAAACCTTAAATTCAAAAAGAGTTAAACATAATAGCCACACGTTACGATACTGTTCATTAGTCGCAGCGATCGCCGCTTCAATATCATCTTGCACCGGACGGTGGTCAAGCTCAGACGATCACAGGTCGAAGCCTTAGCCTGCGATCTTTTTCAGCTCTTTTATTCAAGGATAAACGGAAAGCACATTGGGAGGAAAAGAGACATCCTGAAATCGCTTAACTCTGCCTAAACTCTGACTTTCTTCTTTCCGAAGATCACACGAAGCTGCCCGGAGTTACATTCGGGCGCTCGTCTCAAGAATTAGGCTTCGCATATCATCTTGAAACTGTTGAATGCTATGATTCGACCTTACATACTCGACTGCATCCTTTGCTTTCTGTTTACGCCATTCCTCATTTTCCATTACAAAGGTGATCGCGGACTTGAAAAGCTCAATTGCTTCTGTGTCAAGGCCATCACCAGGAACACTACCAACATACCGACCAAACCTAGAGGGTAAGTTTTCGACATCAAGACAACTCACGATCAGCGTCCCGTAAGATAACGCTTCCAGCCAAGAAATCGGAATTCCCTCCCAGATAGACGTGTTGAGAAGAATCTTTGAATCAGCCAAGTACTGTTTTTTGTCTTTCCCTTCTAGATGACCGACGAAATGTATGTTTTTCACATCCCGATACGGTAGTAGTAATGTCTCCATCTCCTCCTTGCGGCGAAACGTCTGACCAAGAACATGAAACTCATACATCGGCATCTGCTTCGCAATCTCACAGAATACCCAGGGACGTTTCTGCGACTCCAAACGGGCAAGAAAAACGATTTGCTCCTTCTTATGCTGTTGCTGAAGATCGTAGTTAAAGTCAATGTCAATCGGGTTTAGAAGACGGCTGACCTCTATCGAATCGTCGAGCTGATAAAGTTCTCGACCGAGCGGATTGAGTGACACACCTTGCGAAATAAAACGAATTTCCTTGCTGTGTTCACGGACATACTCATAGACAGCCGGACTCCAAAATGAAGACTCTGGCATCAATTTCATTGTCTCAATAAATTGCCATACTGAGAGTGGACGTGGATCCTGAAACCAAAGTATGTGCTTGTGGTTGGAAGGCGCAAGTGCAATGGCATCAAGGTGCGTCAGTTCAATGGACAAATAAGCATCGTACTCCTTCATCCGAAGCCAGATTTTTGATAAGAAGTCGCACTTGGACAACTTATAAACGTATCTATTATCAATCTTTCGACATTGAATGCCACCGTGCACTTTAAGCCCATGAAGGATAACTTCTACCTCTATCTGCTGATCAGGAAGGTGCACTGCAACAATGTGACGCGCAAGAAACCCGTAACCACCATAGGGAGTGCCCCATCCACCGAAGTACTCGTCAATCAGTACGGCAACTAGAAGCTTAGACCTTTTTTGTCTAAACACACGACGTACAAATCGGGAAAGTATTATTTGCACCGAGTAGTAGCAAAACAGACACACATATAGTATTTGTAGGGGGGAAAACAAAACCTGCTTAAGTCGACGCTTTATCATCTGAATCTTAGACCGCATTAATAGCTTACATTTGTTGATAGACCCTGTACCAAGGTGGTAGGTCATGGGGCATCATCTGCCAAGCCATACTTGTGTAAACGATTCACTGTATGCCATTGAAGACCCCTCGCGGACCGCGCCCTCGCAGCGAAGCTCTTCAGTTACCAGCGTTGAGAGGGAGCCAGGAATGACCACTCGTCGCTTACATCCGTTAGGCAAGGTTTTCTAGTCATGCTCCTAGCCCAACGAAAAGTGCATAGCATCCTCCAGTGAATCAGCTTTTTGAAGACTAACCCTTCAGAGGAATGAGTTCCGTTCAACAACACAGGCAAACTTGTTCCTCGCCTACTTCAAGTGATGCCAATTGCAACTCAAGCCTAATTAAGCTAGATGGAGTAGACTCTTTTTTCCAAGCATCAGCAGTATATCGGCTTCGTAACCACACAAAACTACACTGACAAAAATAAAATTGATATCATTTCAGTGATACTTCATAGTTAATTTGCAAAAATTGTAAGTAGTTTTACACAAGATTTAACGAGCTGGATGACGTTGTTGCATCAATATCTTAAAACCTTCGAGCCTTTCAGCAATCGCTTCATATCTTCATTCAGCAAAGCCCTGACTCATAGGGTGACAGCATCAAGTCCCTCCAGGACATTAAAGCGCTTGCGTTCAGATGAAGCACTGGGTGAGCAGTCAAGTAAAGCTGGGAACAGCTTTCGCGCTGGGCTGGTTCAGCTGGTAGTGCATCAAATAGATAGTGGGATAAGTAACTAGATTAGGACAAGTCCAGGGTTGCAGGGTCAATCCTGCCCGTTGAGCTGCTGTTGTCTTTAATTGACTATGCTGCCCAATCTAGTTGAAGTAACTCATGATTAACCAGGTTGTTACTTTGGTTTGCTGCCATATCTTGCCAAACTTATTCTGTTTGTGATGCCAACGTCCTGTTTGTTGTCTAACACTGCCACAAAATAGTGCCTTTCAGGGTAATACGAAACTTATTGCTCGAAGAGTATGGTGTAAGCAAGAAAAAGATTTCTCGCTTGATGACTCCGTTACTTTCTCACACTTGACGCTGCAACTTCTTGCGTTATGGCAAATCTCCGATCGCTTCTGCTCGTTACTTTGGCGCTGGGTGTTACATCTAGCCTGTTTGCGTGTACAGGTTCAAAAAGTTCAGAAAACCTCCCGCCCACTCGCTCCGCTGCGCCAGCACAATCCAATATTAAGGTTCGCCACAGTACAGTCCGGCTTGACTTTCGCGAACAGAAGCCACGAACCGAAGCTCGGCTTGCAACCGAGCTACAAGTTCAGCAAGAATTGCTCAAAAAACAGACTGAACTCAAGAAATCTGGCAATCAAGCTATGATCTCAACCCACGAAGTTGCCCTTAAACAGAATGACGCAGCGATCGCATCCTTATTTGAGAAACCAGTCTTGACTGAGAAGAACTTAACGGAAGCCTATGCAGACCCAATTGCTAACTCCAATACGTCCAGTGTTGGCTTAAAATTTGACGCAAACGGAACCAAGACTTTTACAACACTTACAAAAAAATTAGCGGGAACCGGACGCGCCCTTGGCGTTTTTCTCAACGATCGTTTAATTAGTTCACCAACGATTGCTTCTGAATTCGCTCAAACGGGAATTACTGGCGGAAGCGCAGTGATTACAAGAAACTTTAGTGCCCAAGAAGCCAATAATTTAGCTGCCCAACTTAGAGGAGACTCACCCGCAATTTTGCCTAAATAATGCAAGCGATGATGAAGCACCTGAGTTTGGGCGTCGGAAGCGAGACATCCAACCCTAAGTCTGTTCCCTTGAGGGGTGACAACGCGGCTGGGAGGTAGAGGAGATGGCGGAGAGGAGCATT
>NZ_JCACCM010000205.1:0-74150 GCF_059501405.1 Myxacorys sp. | reverse complement strand
TCGCCGATTAGTGTGGATTTGCCAACCCTAATTCTTAGTCTTGACCCTGCACTAGACATCCCCGTTTATATGAAAACGTTAATAGCGATCGCGCGTTCAGCAATTCTGGTTTGAAGAAGGTTCGCCTAACTGCGATCGCTTAAGCATAGAAATGGATTTGTGATTCTTGAAGATGTATAGTCTGCGTTTGTCCTCATTGCGACAATCAACATTACTCAGCCGACATTCTTCATACCGTTTATGCTGTTGCAACTGAAGGAAAGCCACCTGAACAAACTGAGCAGATTCCAGTTACTTACCTTTCCGCGTAATCAAAGCGCATAACCTGAGCATTAGGCTAATTGGTATCAGAAGCAGGTAGAGTCTAGTGAGAAAGCTACAAAATCTTGTAAAAACCTCAGCTTATTGGTTAGAACGTCGTTCTTGGCTTCTATTTTGTGTTTTGAGTATTAGCTGGTTTCAGTCTGTGACATTAGCTCTTGGAGTCATTGGTCGCCAAGTCGTTTCAGAGAATCTAGGCCAACTGCCAGGAGTTCTGATCCCCTTTCCTTTATTTCTTAACCACCTCAATCGTCTTGGTGTCATCACATCCTTGTCAACACTTGGGGGTAGTTAAATTCCATTATTTCTAGTTCAGTCTATTCCTGCTCTAGTTTATAGTTCCTGTAAATCACTCCCGAGTAAGCGCATCACAGCACTTTTGATATGGCTTCTACCTGCAATAATTAGTCTTCCAACATTAGTTGGCCCACTGCAATATTTAATGTCACTCCTATTTGCGCCTTTTATTTGGCTTGATTTAGTTTCAGGCAAGATTAGTGAAGAGGACATTGCAGAGGGCTGGGTTTTCTCTGTAGCTGCGATTGGTTGGTTCCATTGGTTCTGGCTGAGTATCACCATCAAAAACTGGTTCTTCTCGTCCGGTGAGCAAAAACTTTAGGCTTAGACACTTAGCTTCAATCTAAATCCGTTTGCTTTGAGATCTCACTAAGGTAAGCTCAGGGAGACGCCCTAAAATAGGTACACTGAAGGATTCCTTCTAGCCGCAAACCTCAACGGTAAGGGCTAAAGGATTTGATACAGTTCATTGTACTGATTGTTTTTTCTGAGCCATCTTCACGGTTATGACCAAGCAGCGAGTTCTCTCAGGTATTCAGACCACTGGTAATCTGCATTTAGGCAACTATCTAGGTGCAATTCGCAACTGGGTTGAGGGACAAAGCCAATACGAGAATTATTTCTTTCTAGCAGATCTACACGCAATTACTGTGCCCCACGACCCGTCTACGCTGGCGGCTGACACTTACAGAATGGCGGCGGTGTATTTAGCCTGTGGTTTGGATCTGCAACACACGACAATTTTCGTTCAATCTCACGTTCCTGCTCATACAGAACTCGCTTGGTTACTCAGTTGTGTCACTCCGTTGAACTGGTTGGAAGACATGATCCAGTTCAAAGAGAAAGCGATCAAACAAGGTCAGGACGTAGGAACCGGGTTGCTGACCTACCCGGTTTTGATGGCGTCGGACATTCTGCTGTATGAACCCGATAAAGTTCCGGTGGGAGAAGACCAAAAACAGCACTTAGAGATCACACGAGATATTGTCGATCGCTTTAACCACAAATTTGCGACGCCAAAAGCACCCGTTCTCAAGCGCCCGGAGCCATTAATTCGGGCAGAAGGCGCGCGGGTGATGAGCCTTAGTGATGGCACAAAGAAAATGTCGAAGTCGGATCCATCGGAGTTGAGCCGCATCAATCTGCTCGATCCACCCGAGGCAATCCAAAACAAAATTAAGCGCTGCAAAACTGATCCGATTCGAGGTCTAACCTTTGGCGATCCAGAGCGCCCGGAGTGTAACAATTTGCTGACGCTCTACATGTTGCTTTCGGGCAAAAGCAAAGACGAGGTGGCAACAGAGTGTCAGGATATGGGCTGGGGACAGTTTAAACCGTTGCTAGCAGAAACAACGATCGCAGCGCTCAAACCCATCCAGGAGAAGTACGACGCCATCATGGACGATCAGGGATACTTAGAGTCAGTGTTGAGATCGGGACGTGAGAAAGCTTCTGCGATCGCAAACCAAACACTGAACAAAGCCAAGAAAGCGTTGGGATACACATTGCCCAGCTAGAAGACGCTAATAGTGTCACTCTAGATACGTTAATTTCTTGTAAAGGTTTCGGGCGGTTGCTTCAAATTCTGAGTAGACAACCGATACCCTAGAGCAAATGCAATCCATCCCTAATCGCCCATGACAAACTTCCGATTTGCCAAATCTTATGGTCAAGCCCCGCTTTCTGCATTTCGGACAGCGGCTGAAGCAGGAGAGTTTCTGATTACGGCAGAGGTCGCTCCGCCAAAGGGGGCTGACCCATCCCACATGTTGGCGATGGCGCACATACTGAAAGGAAGAGTTCATGGCGTCAACATTACAGATGGTAGCCGAGCAGTGATGCGGATGTCGTCGCTGGTGTCGGCGGCGCTGTTGTTGCAGCAGGGAATAGAACCGATCTATCAGGTGGCATGTCGCGATCGCAACTGCATTGCCCTGCAAGCCGATTTAATGGGAGCGCAGGCGCTAGGCATTCGGAACGTATTAGCGCTGACGGGCGATCCCGTAAAAGCAGGGGATCATCCAACGGCGCGGGGCGTGTTTGAACTCGAATCGGTTCGATTGTTGAAAATGATTGATAAACTCAACTGCGGCTTGGATTGGAACGATCAACCTTTAACGGATGGTGCGACTGAACTATTTTCTGGGGCCGCTGTTGATCCCCAATGTGGCAGTTGGTCAGGCTTGCAAAAACGCTTTGAGCGCAAACTAGAAGCAGGCGCACAGTTTTTTCAAAGCCAATTAATCACTGATTTTGATCGATTGGATCAATTTATGACGGGGATCGCCAAAGGTGCAGGAAAACCTGTTCTTGCTGGAATATTTTTATTGAAGTCGGCAAAGAATGCTCGATTCATCAATCGGGCTGTGCCAGGAGTAAACATTCCAGAGCATATTATTGAGCGATTGGAGAAGGCGTCTGATCCGTTGTTAGAAGGAGTTGCGATCGCGGCAGAACAAGTCTTACTTGCAAAAGACCTATGCCAGGGGGTTCACATGATGGCCGTTAAGCGAGAAGACTTAATTCCACAAGTTCTAGATTTGGCTGGCATTGCGCCCTTGAGCAAGCCCTCTGTAGAAGTAGAAGCAATGCGTCATAATGGCGTCAGCGTTTAAGTCGGTCAAGTTTAAGACAGTCAATATGATTCAGCCTACTGTCGCTACTCAGGCAAAGCAACTCTTTGTTGATTCGATTCCGTTTGCGTTGGGTCACATTCTCGTCGTTTCAAATGGCGAAAGCCTTTATGCAGTAGACTTCTCCGACTATGAAGCGCGGATGATGCGCCTGCTTGAGCAGCGGTTTGGGCAAGTAGAGCTGATTCCAACATCAAATCCACAAAGCATCTGTGATGCTCTCCACTCTTACCTATCGGGCAACTTTTTCAGTTTAGATAATATTCCTCTTAGCTTAGGCGGAACACCGTTTCAGCAACAGGTTTGGTTGGCACTAAGAACCATTCCTGTCGGACAGGTTTGGACATATGGACAGTTAGCGCACGCGATCGGGCGACCCACAGCTTATCGAGCCGTAGGCATGACCAATTCTCTCAACCCAATCAGCATTGTGCTGCCTTGCCACCGCGTCATTGGAGCGAATGGAAAACTAACTGGATATGCAGGAGGCTTGGAGCGTAAACGCTGGTTGCTCCAGCATGAAGGCGTAGAGGGATATTGATGCGGGTAGTCTCGATAGCATAAAGAGATGCTGACACAGTTGAGATTCTAGAGCTACGATCGGAGAAATTCTGCTGGAATAAATTGCGTCGATTATGACCGATAGTCCCGAATTACCCCAAAACCCCTATGTTGTAGGCAACCCTGTTCCGCCTCTCAAATTCATTGGACGCACCAGCGAGATCGAAACCGCGTTCGATCAGATCTTTAGTCGAAGTAACTTAGCGGTTTGGGGCGGTCCAGGAATCGGAAAATCATCGTTTCTAGAACTGTTGGCATCGCCTCCAGCTTGGAAATTGCGGGGGCACGATCCATCGAATGCAGTCATCGTCATTCTCAGTTGTCTCAGCATCGAACCGTTTACAGCCACTCATTTCTGGCGGGAAGTGTTCGTTCTGCTGAAAGAGCAACTGAGCGATGAACCAGATATCGAGGCAGACGTGGCTAAATTGATCGACAGAGGCGATACCAATAAAGATTGTCTCAGACATATTTTGCGAGAGCTAGGCAAAAAAGGAAAGTTTTTGCTGCTGCTCGTGGATGATTATGATGTCGCCCTTCGTCCCCACGAGAACTATAGGGATCAAGAGGTTATGGTGTTTTTGAGCGATTGTCGCAACCTTGCCTCTCATTCGCGAGAGCGGCAATTTCTCTCAATGGTCGTTACGTCGCTGCGGCGATTAAACGAACTCGGTCCAAAACTCAAGCCCGACGGATCTCCTTGGTATAACCACTACCTCTTTCAACCGCTCAAATCGTTTAGTGAAACCGAAGTCGCGGGTTTGCTGGGCGGAATGCCGATGACCCCTGCCTTGCGAGAGGGCATTCGCGAAGTCGCTGACGGAAATCCATTACTGTTACAGAATGCTGGATTTCTGTTATATCGAGAACTTCGTGCCGGACATGTGCCTCAAGCGGACAACTTTGCGAAAGATTTTCAGCAAATGACGGAACACTATTTTGAGGACGTTTGGAATCTGTCTACCGAGATTGAACAAACGTTATTAATGCTACTGGCATTAGTCAACCTCAAAGGTCGAATCCTCGACAAACGTTACGATTTGGGCGATGTCGATATCATTTTCAGTCAGAAAGAGCGAGAATTAAGGGATCTAGAGGAACGTGGAGTGGTCTTCTATCAGGTGCATGACGGTCAGAAAGTCTATCAATTTGCCTCGTCGCTAATGGAGTGGTGGGTGATCAAAGAGATTGAAAATAGTGATGAAGCCTCTCTGCAAGCCCGCCAAAAAGGATTTCTCAACTTGATGAGTCATCGCCAAGCGGAGAATGTTACAGCGGCGATTCGGTGGTTGTGGCAGCACAAGGAAGCAGTGCCCTCGATCCTGGCATGGTTAGGGAAGCTATCGACAGCATTGCCTAAAGGCTTCATGCAAGGGTAGGTTGACCGGGTAGATAACATTTTATCTTTGGTATATGAGCGATTCGTTCGGTCGAAAAAATCCTTATATTATTGGTCGTCCTATCGTAGAGCCGGAGATGTTTTTCGGACGGGAGACCCTGTTTGAATTTATTCAGGATAATTTGCTGCAAGGGGCGCAGGTGATTTTGCTCCACGGGCAACGCCGGATTGGAAAATCATCTGTGTTAGCGCAGATCCCGCACTTTGTGAAGCTGAAGGATTTTGAGTTTGTGCCGCTTTCACTCGAAGGAGATAGCCGCAAACCTCTTGGCATGGTGCTACACGAACTGGCGCGGGATTCCCTCGATTATTTTGATCGCTTCAAAGATCAAGTCGAGGTCCCTTCGATCGCAGAGTTGACCGAGCAGCCTCAGCTGTTTGTCGATCGCTTCTTACCAAATTTGCGGCAAGTGCTAGGCGTGAAGAACATTGTGCTGCTGCTCGATGAATTTGATGCCGTAGGAGACTACAGACCTGATATGACGGATGCGGCAGGTCATCTGTTTCCATTCTTGCAGGCAGAAGTGTATCAGCACCGGGATCTATACATCATTCCAGTTGTGGGACGGCAACTGACGGACTTACGATCGCTGCTCACTCTGTTTCGGGAAGCGCCTTACCAGGAAGTGGGACTGCTCGATCGACGCAGCGCCGAGAAGTTAATTACTAAACCGGCTGAGAAAATTTTAGAGTTCTTTCCGGGTGCGATCGACGCCATTCTAGAGCTTTCTGCGGGACATCCTTATTTCACCCAAATGCTTTGCTTCTCGCTGTTTATTAATGCACGAGAAGAAGGGCGGTGGAAGGTCATTCGTGATGATGTCAAGAAGATCGTTGACCGGGCAATTGAGTTTGGAGAAGGGGGACTGGCTTGGTTTTGGGATGGCATTCCGCTTCCAGAACGAGTGGTGTTTTCAGCCGCTGCCGAAGTTCCAGAACTGAAGTTAGCCGCGAATCTGGGTGATTTGTCGCTGGAATTTACAGAGATAGAGCCGCTCGAATTGTTGGGTGAGTGTGGTGTGATTGTGACCGGTGACATCCGCCGCAGCATTCTCAATCTTGTGAACTGGAAATTTCTGCAAGCGTCTAGTTCTCATCGTCCACGGGTTCGCTCAGCAACGATCCCACCCAGCATTTCGACCTACCGAGTCACGATCGAACTGGTGCGTCGGTGGTTGGTCGGCAGGCATCCGATTCGTAAAGAGATTAAAGAACTCAGTATGCTGAGTCCTGAAGCCGACGCTTTGTACCAACAGGCGAAGCGCGATCGCGCTGATCGCGGAGCGACACCTAGAACCGCAACGCTGCTTGATCGAGCATTAAAACTGAATCCCAATCATTTTGAAGCGCTGTTGGAATTGGCTTCAACATTTGCTGACTTGGAGGAGTTTGCGCGAGCAATCGTCTATTACGAACGGGCGTATTTAATCGATCCGGTTCGGGTCAGGGATGTCTACATCAGGACGTTTTTGAATTATGCAGCGCAGTTGAGAGATCTAGGACAGTTTGATGACGCGATCGCACGGTTAAGAGATGCCCTAGCTCTTGAACCTGTTAAAGAAGGACAAGAACTGTTAGAACAAGTTCGTAGGGCAAAACAGTTAGATGAGAAGCTCAAAGTAAACTCTCTAACAAATGGCAATGGACATGTTGCTACAAAAAGCACGACTGAATTGAAGGTGCAAGATCTAGATTTTGCGATGCTGGAGAACAACTTTGCGCGATTAGTTAGCCAGGTTCAAGCCGAAGCGCCGAGCGATATTAAAGGCAAAGCGTTAGAGCGGTTAGATGATCTACAGAAAGAAATCTTTAATGAGAAAGAAGTGGATATCCCGACGTTAGTCTATGTTCATCGGTGGTTTTCTAAGAATTTGCCATCTACGATCGCGCAGACCGTCACCGATTTTGTCGATAAAGTCATTGCAAAAACGTTTGGCAAAGAAGATTCTGCTGAACCAGAAAATCACTCGAACCGTTAAAAGGACGCGCACAACGGCTCATCAACCCGCAGCACTGACTCCTGTTTAAAGGCATTTTTATAAGCTTTCCGAATTTGCTCGACGGCTCTGTTGCGATTGGCTCCGCCAAGCTCCACGGGATCGTTGCCAGACAGATAGAGCAATATTAAGAGCTTCGCTCGTTCTTTGGTAACCGTTCCAGTCGAGGTTTGAAATTGACCTGTGCCTATTAACAAGGTCAGACCTTCTAAGAAAAGAGGAAGGCCGACCCTCAAGATCCTGACCTTCAGGACATTGAATGAGCTGAGTTTGCAAGTTTGAATCAGTCCTTTGAAAAATCGCTTTATAATTGGAGACTGCGATTAGCGAACATCAACGTCATGTCAGAAGAACTCCGTGCCACTCGAATCGAAAAAGCTGAGCAACTCAAGCAATTGGGCATGAATCCCTATGCTTATGGATGGAAATCGACCCATCATGCAGCGGAGTTGCAGGCAAAATTTGCGGAGTTGCCGAGTGGAGAAGAAGTAGAAATCGAAGTTGCGATCGCGGGTCGCATCATGGCACGTCGAGTCTTCGGAAAGCTAGCGTTCTTTACCTTGCAAGACGAAACCGGATCGATTCAGCTTTATCTGGAGAAGAAACGCATTCAAGAGCACATGGGTTCTGAGGATGCAGAAGCCTTTGAGCATCTGAAGCAGTTGACCGATGCGGGCGATATTTTAGGCGCAAAAGGAACCATTAAGCGCACCGAGAAAGGTGAACTATCGGTGTATGTGCAAGAATACACAATGCTCACGAAATCGTTATTACCATTACCTGACAAATGGCATGGATTAACGGACGTTGCAAAACGCTATCGTCAACGCTACGTTGATTTGATCGTAAATCCTGAAGTACGCGATGCGTTTAGGAAGCGAGCATTAGTCACAGCCGGAATGCGCCGCTATTTGGATCAGCGAGGTTTCATTGAGATTGAAACGCCTGTTCTGAACTCAGAAGCCGGAGGAGCGGATGCGCGTCCGTTTGTCACTTATCACAACACGCTGGAGATGGAGCTTTACTTAAGGATTGCAACTGAGTTGCACCTAAAGCGCCTGATTGTCGGCGGATTTGAGAAAGTGTTTGAACTCGGTCGCATCTTTCGCAACGAAGGCATTTCGACGCGCCATAACCCAGAGTTCACCTCTATCGAAGTGTATCAAGCGTATGCTGACTACAGCGACATGATGGATCTGACTGAAGCCTTAATTACAACGGTGACTCAGGAAGTTTTAGGCTCGTTAAAGATCACGTATCAAGATCAAGAGATTGATCTGACTCCACCTTGGCGACGTGTCACGATGCATGACGTGGTGAAGGAGAAATCAGGACTTGATTTCACGCAGTTTGCGACGGTAGAAGAGGCGAAAGCGGCGGCGAAGCAAGCGGGACTTCACGACATTGATAAGTGTGAGTCGATTGGCAGAATTCTAAACGAAGCATTTGAGCAAACGGTAGAAGAAACGCTGATTCAGCCAACGTTTATCCTCGACTATCCGGTTGAGATCTCTCCATTGGCAAAACCGCATCGCTCGAAGCCTGGACTGGTAGAGCGGTTTGAGTTGTTTATTGTGGGACGGGAGACGGCAAATAGTTTCTCAGAGTTAACCGATCCGTTAGATCAGCGCGATCGCTTAGAAGCCCAAGCTGCTCGAAAAGCCGCCGGAGACCTCGAAGCGCAGGGCGTTGACGAAGATTTCTTAACCGCGTTGGAGTATGGAATGCCGCCAACGGGGGGACTAGGCATTGGTATCGATCGCTTAGTCATGTTGCTGACTAACTCTCCTAGTATTCGCGATGTCATTGCATTTCCATTGCTGAAGCCAGAAAAAGGAGAGCCAGAGGAGACCTAAGTTTTAATGAGTTCAAGCACTATTCATCCGCTTCAGCGACTGATTCGCTACGACCCTTCGGGGCTTGGCAACGCCAATCGCGCCTATCGAAAACCGATCGTTCAAGCCAGCATCTACTCGATTCTGAATAAAGTCTTCGACCTTGCGCCGCCGTTTCTAATTGGAATGGCAGTCGATATTGTTGTGAAACGAGAACAGTCTTGGCTCGGCAATCTTGGCGTCACAGGCATCACGAGTCAACTCACCGTTCTCTCACTGCTCACCCTAATGATTTGGGGCTTAGAGTCGTTGTTTGAGTATGCCTTGGAGCTACGCTGGCGGAATCTTGCTCAAACGATCCAGCATGATTTGCGAATGAAGGCATATTCTCATTTGCAGGAGCTAGAACTCGGCTTTTTTGAGGAGCGCAGTACTGGCACATTGCTCTCGATTTTGAACGACGATATTAATCAACTCGAACGCTTTCTCGATCGCGGCGCAAATGACATTCTGCAATTCGTGACGACAGTGATCACGATTGGAGGAACGCTGATTATCGTTGCGCCTGAAGTGTCATGGTGGGCGATGCTGCCCATTCCGTTTATCATCTGGGGCACGTTGGCGTATCAAAAACGGCTTGCCCCGCGATATGCTGATGTGCGAGAAAAAGCGGGACTCATCAGCAGTCGGTTAGCCAATAATTTGTCTGGAATTGCAACGATTAAGAGTTTTACCGCCGAAGCGTATGAGCGCGATCGCGTCAGCGCCGAAAGTGAAGCGTATCGTGGCAGCAATCGCAGAACCATTGCTCTGAGTGCTGGATTTGTGCCTCTCATTCGATTTATCATTTTGATCGGATTCACTGCAACGCTGTTTTTGGGCGGACTACAAGCTGCGAATGGTCAGCTTTCGGTCGGAATATACAGCTTTATGGTGTTCACGATTCAACGATTGTTATGGCCCTTCACCAGCTTGGGGCAAACCTTGGATCAATATCAGCGAGCGATGGCATCAATCAACCGCGTGATGAATCTGCTCGATACGCCCGTCGCGATTCCAACCGGAGATCGTAGCTTGCCCGTCCATCACGTTCGAGGCGACGTGTTATTCGATCGCATCACCTTTGCGTACAACAGTCGGGCGAATGCTCTAGAGAATTTAACGCTGCACATTCCTGCCGGAAAAACGATCGGAATTGTGGGTTCGACGGGTTCTGGTAAGAGTACGCTAGTCAAGCTGCTGCTGCGATTTTACGAGATTCAGCAGGGACAGATTCTGCTGGATGATATTGACATTCGATCGCTAACGTTACACGACTTGAGACGCTGCATTGGTTGGGTCAGTCAAGATGTCTTTCTGTTTCATGGAACAGTGGCAGAAAACATTGCGTATGGCAGCTTTGATGCAACCCGTGCGGAGGTGATTGGAGCGGCAAAATTAGCCGAAGCCCATGACTTTATTGCCCAGCTTCCACACGGCTATGACACGATCGTGGGCGAACGCGGCCAGAAACTATCAGGCGGACAACGACAGAGGTTAGCGATCGCACGCGCTATTCTCAAAGATCCACCGATTCTGATTTTGGATGAAGCCACCTCTGCGGTGGATAACGAAACTGAGGCCGCGATTCAGCGATCGCTGGAACACATTACGCAAAATCGCACAACGATTGCGATCGCGCATCGCTTATCAACCATTCGTCACGCGCACCGGATCTATGTTGTCGAACATGGGCAGATTGTAGAACAAGGAATTCACGAGCAGCTATTGGAACAACGCGGGGTGTATGCCAAACTTTGGCAAGTCCAGTCAGGAGTGAAGGAGCGATTGCGATGAACGCAGTCCGCAGTTCCTCTTCCCTAGGCGACAATATCAATAGTCGTTACTCTTGTCTCTGCCATGATTGCCCATCGCGATGACTTCAGACTGTCGCCCCAAGACTATCTAGACTGGGAAGCCCAACAACCAATTAAGTACGAATACATTAACGGCGAAGCTTACGCCATGACGGGGGGCACATTGCCTCACAACGACATCGCCGTGAACTTAACTACTTTGCTCAAAGCTCATCTTCGGGGCAAAAGGTGCAAAGTCCGTATGTCGGATGCCAAAGTGGGCATTACTGAGCAAGGACCCTTCTTTTATCCAGATGTTGTGGTGAGTTGTGATGAGCGCGATCGCACTGCTATCAAAATGGTGCGCTACCCCTGCTTGATCATTGAAGTCTTGTCTCCATCCACGGAAGGGTATGACCGAGGCGAAAAGTTTCGGCGCTATCGTCAGCTAGACAGTCTGCAAGAGTACGTGGTGGTTGAGTGCGATCGCAAAGGAGTGGACTGCTACCGTCGCAGCGATCGGGGCACTTGGGAACTGAGTCCCTACACTCCAGATGATCTTTCAGAAACATCCGCAGATGACTTAGAAATTCATCTCACTAGCATTGATTTTCGGTGTCCGCTTTCGCTCGTTTACGAAGACGTTGAGGTGAATTTAGCCGTACCTGAGCTCAATGGTGCTGACCAGAAGTAATGCCTCGAAAATGGGAATCTCCGATACGCAAAGTGCACGTTTAGGGTTAGAAATGCAACTGTTCTTACTTCAAGTGCGATCGTTCCTGCTTGAAATAGGAGTAGTTCTAATTGAAGTGCGATCGTATGGATCTGCAAAGCGATCACATCTCGAAATAGTGCGAACATCTCTGTCTCAATAAGGAGTGTTCCTACTGGAAGTGCGATCGCTTCCTTCACAAAGCGATTGTTCCTGTTCCAACTAGAAATAGTCCTGTCTCAGGTAGGAATAGTTCTGTTTAGATTGCTGTCTTTGGACTCCGCAATTCTTCGACAAGGTTCGACTACTCAACCTTTCTCAGTAACCGTTGAACTAATGCTGTCGCAACACTGAGCGTTTTATAGCCAACCTCATCAAATAGAACAACGACCTTATCTTCTTCATATCGCATCACCGTTCCTTCACCCCAAGCATTGTGTTCAACTCGGCTATTGATCTCATACGGCTGCAATTTGTCTTCGTTGTCTGCCGTGATACCTGCTTTGCAGTTATCGCAATGTCCACACGGTTCATCAAGCTGTTCGCCAAAGTAATTAAGTAAGTATTTTCGACGGCAATCACGAACTTCTGCATAACCGCGCATCATCTCTAGGCGCGATCGCTCCACATGCGCTGCTCGTTCTTGAGCGTGCAGCACCTCCGCTGCCGCTTTTGAAAATTCGGGAGAATCTTCAACAACCATTACTTCTCCCGTTGAAAGCAGGTCAACAACACCGACATCCTGTAATTGATTGAGCGTTGTTTTGAGCTTCGTTTTGGATAAATCCGTTAGCTCCTTTAAGTCTTCTGGTTTGATCGGCTCCGGTTGACCTTTAACAAGTTCAGCAACGTGAACCACTTCTTCTGCATCGACTTTAGCGCTACCCGAAAAGAATTTCCGAAGATTCAAATCTTTAGGCGTGTAGAACAACAGCGCATAAGCCGGTTCCCCATCGCGTCCTGCCCGCCCAATTTCCTGATAGTACGAGTCGATCGAATCGCTGATGTTGTAATGCAAAACAAAGCGAACGTTGGGTTTATCGACGCCCATACCAAACGCAGTCGTTGCTACAATCACATCGACTTCATCGTTCATAAAAGCAAATTGTGCCTGCTCGCGCTCTTTTGACTTCATCCCAGCATGATAGGCAATAGCTTTGCAGGCTTTTCCAGACGCGTTGGTTTCTGACTGATTGAGCAAAGTTGCAAGTTGCTCTGTCACTTTGCGCGTTCCCGCATACACAATGCCAGGTTTCTGTAGGTGTTGAATCCGTTTTACAAAAGCATCCTGCTTTTCAGCTTCCTCATCAAATCGGTCAACGCTCAGCCATAGGTTAGGACGGTCAAATCCTCGCACGATGACGCGGGGATTGTGCATCCCTAAGCGCTGCACAATTTCCTCTCGTACAGGCGGAGAAGCGGTCGCAGTCAGCGCTAATACAGTTGGGTGCCCCAATGCTTCAATTACCGCATCTAAGCGAAGATAAGCAGGTCGAAAATCGTGTCCCCACTCGCTGATACAGTGCGCTTCGTCGATGACAAACAAAGACGGTTTCGTTTGCAATTGATCGAGCGTATCAGGATTATCAAATTGCTCTGGGGCGAGAAACAAAAACTCTAGCTGCCCCTCGTTCCATTGCTCGAAGGCAGCTTCCCGGTCTGCCGATGAGATCGTTGAGTTAATGACAGCAGCAGCACCAATGCTTTTTTCTTCTTCTGAAATGGCATCCAACTGGTCCTGCTGCAATGCGAGCAACGGCGAAATCACAATCGTCGAACCCGGAATTTGAGCCGCTGTCAGTTGGTAGATTGCCGATTTTCCAGACCCGGTTGGCATTACCGCTAACGTATCGTGACCTTCGAGAATCGATGCGATCGCGGCTTCTTGTCCCGGACGCAAATCGTCGTATCCTAAGCGATCGTGAGCGATTTTTTGAATTGAAACGCGCTTCTGTTTTTTCGCCATTGTGATGAAAGAAAGCAAGTCCGCTATTAGACATGGAAGATCTCCTCTTCCGTTTACGAAGAGGAGATCACATTGAATCGTTGTTAAATCGTTTTGAGCGAGTTGGAAGTCTTTGGAAGTTGCGGGCTAATCGCGCAATCCACCCAGCAAGGCTAGACCGCCAAGAGCTGCGATCGCCAGCGCCCCAAATGTAGCAACCGGACTCTTATCAATCTTGTCCAGAAAACTAGGAATTTCAAGACCCTTGAAGTCACCTTCTACGCGATCGTAGCCCTGAATCGGTTCATATAAATTGTTCGGATCTTCTGCTTTGGGTTCCGTGGTCTTTTGCCCTGCGAAGCCGATCGCTAATAACAATGCATCTGTTAACGCCGGAGACACTTTATGTACAACATCAAGAATGCGTCCAACATCACCCACAATATAATCACGAACCTGATGCTCAGATGCATACAGAATCGCTTCTGACACCAGACTTGGATTGTAATAAGGCGGTACACCCGTTGGCTTAACACCTAATTTCGTCTTGCCTTTGGTATAGAACGGCGTATTGATTACCGCAGGCAAAATATTCGCCACGTTAATCTGATAGCCTTCGTGCTTCAGCTCTAACCGCATCGCGTCTAGAAACCCTTCTACGCCATGCTTAGAAGAGGAATAAGGGCTTTGGAACGGCAGCGATCGCCGGGCTTCAACCGAGGTGATGTGAATGAGCGAACCGCGGCCTTCTCGCTTGAGGTGAGGCAACGCTGCCATTGCACCATGCACTTGCCCCATCAGATTAACGTCAATCACCCGCTTGAATTCCTCAGGCGTAATCGAATCGAACGTCGCAAACAGTCCTATCGCCGCCGTATGAACCCAAGTATCCAATCGACCAAAGCGATCGACCGTTTTATCAGCAACTGCTTTCACTTGCTCAAAATCAGCGACATCAGCCGGAACTGCGATCGCTTCTCCGCCTGCTCTAGAAATTTCTTCGACAAGGGTTGCTAGTCCTTCTTTGCTCCGAGCGGAGACGACTACTTTTGCACCCTTCTGAGCGAACTTTAAAGCGGTATCCCGTCCAATACCACTCGACGCGCCAACAACAGCGACGACTTGTTGATCAATTGGTTTCAAATTCATTGTTTTTTGTTTCTTCAGTAATGTAATTTATGTTTGCTTAACTACGGAGTCAGCATTTACTCGTCTTCGGCAAGATCTCGTCTCTCAGCGTAATCTTCCGAAGAGGTTGGTTCTAGTTCCCAGCGACGATCATCGCGTTGTTCTAAGATGTCATTGGTGTGCAAAAAGTTGGCGTCAGCCATTTCTAGACCGACCGCTTTCCCCAAGTCATCAACGATATCCATATCAGGGGTTGACACCGTTCCACCAACCGACTCATCACCCACAGCGTTTGCTTGTTCATAGTTGGCATCAATATCACCACCCGTCAGCTCTGGGGTAGCTTCATTCATTTCTTCGGCACGATTTCGCATCGTCCGGCCCCCTGCGTTGTAGCCCGGAAGCTCATGGACGCCAGTTCCGTAAGACTCTGTGATTTCCTGAGGCAATTCTTCGCCGTTCTCATCGAACGTAGCGTCGATCTCGGCTTCATCAGCGTCTACCTCATCTTCCACGTCGCCGCCCAAGTTGTGGAGAGAGGAGTCTAAATCAGTTTCGTCCGTGGGATTTCTGGAGCCAGAACTATCCCGGCTATATCCTGCGTTGGTCATAATTAGTACCTCTCTGTCCAAGACGGTTAAATTTCATTTTTTCTTAGTTACCTGAACGGTAGCGAATTTTAAGAAAGTATCAAATCTTCACATAGGCAGATCAGGGCGCTCTGCGGCGGGAATCCGTCGTAAGAGCGAGGACGGCTTATCACTCTAGAGTGAGGGGTGCGATCGCAAGAAATTCTACGCTGAACAGTGCTGCATGAGAAACCCTGCTCTGCGTCACAGCATTCAACGCGGTGCAGTTTGCTAAGAGAAGCATTCATAAAAGATTTTAGAAACACAAGTAAAGACCAAGGAGGAATGGTGATGACGACCCAGACAGAGACAAAACGAGTTGCAATTCTAATTGAGCAAGGCGTTGAAGATGCAGAATTTCAGATTCCCTACAATGCGCTGAAGAAGGCTGGAGCCAATGTAGTCGTCCTTGGCTCTCGGATCAATGAAGAGTACAAAGGTAAGCAGAACAAGGTGGCGGTCAAAGCTGATGCCACAACGACTGAAGCGATCGCAGCAGATTTCGACGCGGTGATCATTCCGGGTGGACAAGCACCGGACAAGATGCGGACGAACATGAACACCGTCAACTTTGTCAAAGAGGCGCTAGACGCGGGCATCTTGGTAGCTTCTGTGTGCCATGGCCCTCAAGTTCTGATCGAAGGCGACATGCTGGAGAACGTTCGAGCAACGGGGTTCCGAGCAATTCGTAAAGATATGCAGAATGCTGGAGCCGTCTTTGTTGACGAGCCATTAGTCATTGATGACAACTTAATTACCTCTCGCCGTCCGGGAGACTTGCCAATTTTTACAACCGCAATTCTGCAATATTTAAACCTTAGTGTCCCGGACACAAGCTTGCCGAACGTGGCTGATGCTGATGCAGGCTGGTGGAAGCTGGGCGAAGAGTGGGGCGGATCGAGCAAGAGCGAAATTGTCCAAGCGATTAACACCGCGATCGCGGGAGAGCGCTACAGTCTCGAAGCCTTCCAACATTATGTCGATAACGCGCCGGATGAAGCGATGCGTGAACTCTTTCAGGAAATCTGCGCCCACAAACAGCAGCATATTCAATTACTAGAATCACGCTTAAACGTCCTTGGAGATAAACCGTCTCTAGCCGCATCGATTAGCAATTTCTATGCTGATGTCAAAGCATTTTTCCAAAATAATCGCAGCAACATTGATATATTGCGCCGAGCGTTGGGCGATATGCAAACGGGCGTTGTCGATATTTACGCCTTGCGTAACAAGCTTACCGATCCGGCTACCGTTGACATTTTCGATCAGATGGAAATTGTTCTCGCTAGGGACGAAGCTCGCATCGCTGAAATGTACAAAGATCGTTTAGGCGATCGCGCCCCCCAATCTCCACAACCGTCGAGCAGTCCTTCGGTTACAGCGGGATAGGACTAGCAACACATTAAAAGCGGATGAAACGGATGATTCATTCTAGGTAAGTCATCCGTTCCTCATCTGGGGTTGCTTCGCGCATTTAAGTAATTTTTAGAGGAATTCAAATGGAAACTGAGTCTAATAAAATCACGAGTTCTACCGACGCTCAGCAGGTAGGCGTGTCGGACACCGAAAAATGGGCATCGATTATTGGAGGCGGTGCGATGGTGTTAGCCGGACTGCAACAGCGATCGCTGCGGGGAATTTTAACCGCGATCGCAGGCGGTGGTCTTGCTTATCACGGCGCAACGACTGACAAAAGCTTGACAGATAAAGTTGGTGACGCGGTGGGAGCCAACAAAGCCATCAAAGTCGAAAAGACGGTCACAATCAACCGATCAGCCGAAGAGTTGTACAACTACTGGCACGACTTTGAACGGTTGCCGACATTTATGAAGCACCTCCAATCTGTGACAGTGCAAGATGCTCGCCGCTCCCACTGGGTCGCGACCGCACCGCTAGGACAAACAGTTGAGTGGGACGCTGACATCATCAACGATCTGCCCAACCATTTAATCGCGTGGGCATCGCTCGAAGGAGCAGACGTTGACAACTCTGGATTCGTCCGCTTTCAACCTGCACCCGGAAACCGGGGTACTGAAGTTAAGGTCGTTCTAGAATACAGCGTTCCTGGCGGGGCACTAGCTGCTGTCGCTGCTAAGCTGTTTGGCGAAGAACCGGAACAGCAAATTGGTGATGAACTGAATCGCTTCAAGCAACTGATGGAAGCAGGCGAGATTGCTACGACTGACGGACAACCCCGAGGTTAAGACCAGAGGTTAAGGACATTTCAACAACATCAATTTGGAGCGAAACAACTTATGCGAGCCGTTTGCTGGCACGGTGCTAACGATGTGCGGGTTGAAACCGTACCCGATCCAAAAATTCTCAATCCCCGTGACGCCATTTTAAAGATCACAGCCACTACTATTTGTGGCTCTGACTTACATATCTACGATGGCTACATTCCTTCGATGCAACCGGGTGACATCATTGGTCACGAGTTCATGGGAGAAGTGGTTGAAGTCGGTCAAGAAGTCAGGAAACTGAAGCGAGGCGATCGCGTGGTGACTTCTTCCATTATTGGTTGCGGACAGTGCTATTTCTGCCAACATCAAGAATGGTCATTGTGCGATAACTCCAATCCCAATGGCTGGATGCAAGAGCCTTTGTTTGGTCATGGAACGGCCGGTATCTTCGGCTATTCACACCTGTTCGGTGGCTACGCAGGCGCTCAAGCAGAATATGTGCGAGTGCCGTTTGCCGATTACGGATGCGTCAAAGTTCCAGACGGACTGAGCGACGAGCAAGCCTTGCCTGTCTCAGATGCGTTTCCCACAGGCTATATGGGAGCTGATCTTTGCAATATTAAGCCCGGAGATGTGATTGCGGTTTGGGGTGCAGGCCCAGTCGGACAATTTGCGATGCGGAGTGCTTACCTGTTGGGTGCAGAACGAGTCATTGCGATCGACAGAATTCCTGAGCGATTGGCGATGGCAAAGAACCACAGCAAAGCCGAAATTATTAACTACGAAGAGATTGATGCAGGGGAAGCGCTGAAAGAAATGACAGGCGGCAGAGGACCAGACGCCTGTATTGATGCAGTCGGGTTAGAGGCACATGGAACGGGCTTAATGGGCTTCTACGATGAAGCTAAGCAAGCGGTTCGACTTGAAACCGATCGTCCTCATGTACTCCGACAAATGATCCTGGCTTGTCGCAAAGGTGGCACGCTCTCCATCATGGGAGTGTATGCCGGATTTATCGACAAGATGCCAATGGGTGCAGCCTTTAACAAAGGCTTGAAAATCAACATGGGCCAAATGTATGGACAAAAGTACATGCCCAAATTGCTTGAACATGTTGTGAATGGTGATGTCGATTCGTCTGATGTATTTACTCATCAGATGCCCCTTACTGAAGCCAAACAAGCTTACGAAATGTTTAAGCACAAGCGGGATAACTGCATCAAGGTGCTGCTGAGGCCCTGATGCTACCGAAATAGATGTCTTGTCTGTCAAACAACAGACAAGACATCTTAGCTGCTGATTCAGCGTTGCTCATTGAAATGTTCAACTCGTACAACTTACCAAAACCTATAATTTACTAAAATCAATGACGCAACTACGCAAAACTCTAACCGTTCTATTAACTAGTGTGTTTCTATTTGTTGGCATTCTGTTTAGTACGAGCGACTATAGCCTCGCTGCCATTACCCCTTCGGAAGCTAAAACTATCATTCAGGAGTCGAGTAGTCCTCAAGAAGCAGGCGCAAAGCTGAGGGCTTCAGACTCCTCTGATAAGCTCCGTAATCGCGAGACGTTGGACACGGCAAAAGAAGTGAGAGAGCGGGTTGAGGCAGGCAAGCCCGATCGCAGAGATCCGCTCGTTAGCAACACCCAAAATAAATTTGAAGAAATTGCTGAGAACGTCAAGGAAAAACTCAACCTTGATGAGCCTATTTCCCAAAGTACAAAAGATTTTGGAAACGATATTAAGGGCAAAGCAAACGAAGTTTTGGGTAACTCTAACGATTAATTTAGGTATCACTAGAAAAATCAGCCGAGGATCCAGGTCTACTAAAGGTAAATTACAGGAGAAACTAAATAGATGAAAGCAGTTTGTTGGCATGGATCAAAGGACGTTCGAGTAGATACGGTTCCTGATCCTAAGATTTTGAATCCTCGCGACGCCATTATCAAAATTACGTCTACAGCGATTTGTGGTTCTGACTTACACCTATACGATGGTGTGATCCCAACCATGCAATCGGGTGACATTTTAGGACACGAGTTCATGGGCGAAATCGTCGAACTGGGTTCTGCTGTAAAGAACTTGAGTATTGGCGATCGCGTGGTTGTACCGTTTACGATCGCCTGCGGCAACTGCGCTTTCTGCCGCCGCGATAAGTGGTCATTGTGTGACAACTCTAACCCCAATCAATTCATGGCAGAAGCCCTTTATGGCTATTCTGCGGCAGGCTTATTTGGCTATTCGCACTTGTTTGGCGGCTATGCTGGTGGTCAGGCAGAATATGCTCGCGTACCCTTTGCCGATACAGGTTTGTTTAAAGTTCCTGAAGGACTGACGGACGAGCAAGTTTTATTCCTAACTGACGTGTTCCCCACCGGGTACATGGCAGCCGAAAATTGCGATATTCAGCCTGGGGACGTGGTAGCGGTCTGGGGTTGTGGCCCAGTTGGGCAGTTTGCCATCCGCAGCGCTTATATGCTCGGAGCCGAGAGAGTAATTGCGATCGATGAGGTTCCCGAACGCCTGAAAATGGCGAAAGAGCAGTGTGGTGCAGAAGTCATCAACTTTAAGGAAGTCGATGCAGGCGAAGCACTCAAGCAAATGACTGGAGGACGCGGACCTGATTCTTGTATTGATGCGGTCGGACTGGAAGCTCATGGTGCTGGGGTAGATGCGCTCTACGACTTAGCAAAACAAGCTGTTCGATTAGAAACCGATCGTCCAACGGCGCTACGGCAAATTTTGGTGGCGTGCAGCAAGGGCGGAACTGTCTCAATTCCGGGCGTCTATGGCGGACTGTTGGACAAAGTTCCGTTTGGGGCAGCGTTTAGCAAAGGTTTAACGATGAAAATGGGTCAAACTCATGTTCACAAGTATTTGCGCCCTCTGATGGAGCGAATTCAGAACGGAGACATTGATCCCTCTTTCATCATCACGCATCGTTTTTCGCTGGAAGATGCTCCCAAAGGATACAAGATATTCAAGGAGAAAAAAGAGGACTGTATCAAAGTTGTTCTGAAGCCGTAAATCTAAATATTAAAGTTGGCGAAGCCAATCGCAGATAGGGATGTTGTGTAAAACATCCCTATCGTTGCTTTAAACGTTATCAAACAGCATTAGTTTGGACATAGAGTCTAATCTAAATATAGAGTCTAGGCATAGGAGGTCTGAGGTGACTAATCGAGACAGTAAGCCAAATCGGCTGTGGCTCAGTATCTTTATGATGGGTATCGTTTTGCTGATCGCGGCAATTCTGTTTCTTCCGACCAGAAGCGCTCTGCAGCTTTCCATCCTTGCCCTCAGCATGATTTTGTTCGTCATCTCTGGCCTGATTGGAGCAGCAAGACCCTAACTCCGTCCTGTAATAGACAGTCCTTCTACAATCACGGAAGGGGTATGACAAGATCCATTCCAGTCTGCGTCTCCGCCCATCTCAACTAAACTTTTTAGCGCCGTGTAGACGCTTCCCGACAGCATCGTGTCTTTCACGCGACCGACGATTTGACCGTTCTGCACTCGGTAGCCCAAATCGACGTTGATGGAAAATTCACCCGAAATTCCGGCCCCACTGCCCAGCATCTGATCAAGAATTAACCCATTGTCTAACGTTGCAATTAGCTGATCAAGCGACTTCGACCCCGGTTGAATTAAGAGATTAAACAATCCCGGTGTGGGATAGCTACCCAACCCCGATCGAAAGCCATTGCCTGTTGTGCCGCTTCCTAAGGTTTTACCGACGGTGCGATCGGTGTAGAACAATTGCAGCACGCCACGATCGATAAATGTAATTGGTCGCGTTGGCGTTCCTTCATCATCAAACGGACAGCTAAACGGGCCAGAGGTGGGTTGCTGTGAGATGGTGATGGCATCTGAAGTGACTTGTTGTCCTAAGCGATCGCTCCAGGGAGATGCCCCTTCAATCACCTGCTTACCGTTTAATGCCGCTTGCACAGTGCCCCACAGCATATCTGCCGCTTTAGAGGTGAACAGAATTGGCACTCGCCCGGTTGGAGTCGAGGTATTCTCTTTTGCCCACTCCAACCGACGCAAAACCTGCTGTGCGATCGCGTCGGGGTTCAAGTTGCCCCGCTCAGTTTGTCCATCGCCTACATTGAGAAAGTCATCTCCGCGCACCCATTCCACTTCTAAGTAGCCGCTCAAGGTGGTGTCGGTGTAGCCGCAATCTAGCCCATTGGAGTTGATCAATCGAGTGGTCTCAGCTTCGCACTCCCACCCGCCGCCGCAGAGAACTTCTGGAAAGCGATCGCGCACGAGTTCGATCGCTTGTTTTCCCCATTCAACTAGAGTTTCGACTGTAACAGCGTCGCCCACATCTGGATAAATTTGTTTTGAAGCGGGAGATAATTCAATTTCTTCGGATTCGTTCAGGTCACTAATCGCGATCGCTCGATCCACGAGGGCTTGAGGCTCGACATCTCCATACGCTACCGCCAAACCCGGACGCCCTCTTTTCCAAAGCCTGAGTGCCGTTCCTTCTGCCTGAGCACTTTCGAGTTGCTTGAGCCGATTGGCTTCAAAATAAACGGGACGCGAAAGCGATCGCGACTGAAAGACTTCTGCGGCTTCTGCGCCCGATCGCAGCGCCAACGTTAATAACTGTTCAGATAGAGTGTGTTGAGCATTGCTAGAAGTCATAAAAAATTCTCAGAGCAAACGCTGGAACGACAAATGAGAAATCCCATTTCATCAAACCATGATTCGATTCCCCTATTTCCCCGATTTTAGGGAATGGTCTAGATTTTTGTGGAGGATGCTAAGTTGATGTCTTGCAGTAACCAAAATCCTGCAAAGGCTTCAATATCAGGGCTGGTTTGAATCGCGAGAAAGTGAACGCCGTTTGCTTGTTGTTTGGCAATCTCAAACTGTTCGGCTTCAGGTTTGGTTTGTTTATCTAAACTCGTAAGAAACCAGCGATCGCTGATTCCGGTTTCCAGCAGCAGCCGGTTGGGCAAGGCTGGATCAAATTTGATATCTGCGAGTTCTAATCCTGACAGCCAAGCTGCCATGGTTGTGGCGCGAGACGAGTAGATAATCAGTCCCGATACAGGGGTTTCTGCGTCCAGTTGGGCGAGCGTTAGCGGAAACGCTTCTCCAAACTCGATCGACCAGTCATTCATCTCTTGCAAGGCATTTGCAGGTAAGGTGGCAAATATCCATTTCTGACCCGTTAAGGCATCCGGTAAGGGCTGCGGGGGAGTAATAGGAAAGGCCACGGATGGAGTGGCAGCCGCCTGATAGCCAGGATGTTCTAGATAAACCGTGAGCAGGCGATCGTGCAGCCAGGCATTGAGCGCGTAGGTACGACGGCTCAGGTAAGCGGGGACATTTAATTCTTTGCAGGCCGTCATGATCATATTATTCATGGCCTGTCGAAAGAATCGGATTTTATCGGGCGGACTCGGAGCGCGAGATATCGCCTCTTCGATCGCGCTTGCCAGCCAAATTGAATTGACCTGGGAACTGGAACAGTACTCCGAAAATCGAAACAAGGTTTCGGGCTGGGCATCTACAGTGGTCGGGCTTTCACAAATTAACACTTCCCAAACTTTTTTCTTTTGCTCATCCAAGATTGGACGAGAGTAGTAATCGAGTTCCCAAATCGTAGTCATAAGTTAAAAGCGGGGGTGTCTTATAGCAATCCTATTGCAATTGGGTGATGGAAGTGCAATTTCTACAGAAGGCGATCGCACCTTGGCTGACCACAATCACACCTTGGAGCGTTAATTAATCGTTGTTTCTCACAACGGTGTATGCCGATGGCTACACGTGCTCGTGGGAAGTTCATTGAAACAAACTATAAAAATGAAACAGTGCCCGTAGAGATGTTTAACAGGCACTGTTCGAGAAAGCGGGAAGCGATCGCAAGGAAAACTGCTCTATTGTTTAACTGCCTAGCAAGTTTTTCCGGGCGCGATCTTGCCGCGATTCTGCCTCTTCCATCACCGTTGCCAGATTCTCCACCATCTCGCCCGGATGGTTCTCTAGCACTTTGGTTGACAACGAGATTCGACCTCTACCTTCATCGAGATCGACAATCATCGCCTTGATCGGCTGACCGACTTCTAAGAGGGCTGGAAGCGAGGCAATGAACTTTTGGCTGATTTGATTGATGTGCAGCAATCCGGTTGTGCCATCAAACTCAATGAATGCACCAAACGGTTTGAGACTTGTGACTTTACCTTCAATCAGTTGTCCGGCTTCGAGTTGGCTGAAGTTTTGAGCGCGAGCTGCGAGACGGTTAGATAAAACAATTTTGTTGCGATCGCGATCCAATTCTAGAAAGGTCACGGTCAGGGTTTGGCCTTTGAGGGCTTCCAAGTTCTCTCGCTCGACGAGGTGCGATCGCGGAATAAATCCTCGCAATCCTAAAACATCAACGGTCACACCACCTTTATTCATGCCCGTGACGCGCACCTGTACACTTTGGTTGCTGTCTTGCAGTTCTGCCAAGCGCTCCCAAATTTTTCGATACTCAAGCTGACGCAGCGAGATTGTCACCTGCCCATCTTCATTCTGTTCCCGAACAATCACGAACTCTCGCTCTTCCTGCAACGGCAGAATTGTTGAGACATCCGCCACTTGCCGAACACTCGCCTCTTCAACGGGTAAAAATGCTGGAGACTTTCCCCCAATATCAACCAATGCGCCACCGCTTTCATAGCTGTATGCTTTTCCTGTTACAACCTGACCCTTCTGAAACTGATAGTCGTGTTGCTCAAGGGCTTTGGCGAAATCTTCCATCGAGAAGGAAGCGTCGGGGGACTTAGATTGCATTGATTTTTCCATGACGAACAATTGAGATGCTTTTGAGGCACATTTGTCAACATCCAGTGTAGTATGCGCTTAGAAATTGGGAACGAAGAATTGATCCTTCAGCCCGATCAGAAGGGGTTCCCTTAATCTTGCTTCATAAATCTTTCTCAAGGGCGATGTGGCGCTATTACTTGGTCGTGGACGATATCAAAAGAGCTAGTGTATGCAACCTTCGCCATGAGATTTAAAACTGGAATTCGCCTGCTAAAAGACACAGTTCAGGAATGGAATGAAGATAATGTTCCGATGCTGGCGGCAGCACTAGCCTATTACACTGTATTTTCGTTAGCGCCCCTATTGCTGATTGCGATCGCGATCGCGGGTGCATTTTTAGGCGAAGAAGCCGCTCGGGGAGAAGTCGTCGCTCAGCTTCAAGGCATTGTTGGCAGACCTGCCGCAGACGCCATTTCTGCGATGATCGATAATGCGAACAAACCAAATTCGGGCGGTACGATCGCTACGATCATTAGCATTGGAATTTTGCTATTTGGTGCATCTGGCGTATTTGGACAACTCCAAATGGCGCTGAATATTATCTGGGAAGTGAAACCTAAGCCTGGACGAGCGGTAAAGAGTTTTATTCAATCCCGCTTCTTGTCGTTTGCAATGGTGTTAGTAATCGGATTCTTGTTACTTGTTTCACTAGTTCTTACGGCAATATTGGCTCTCATTAGCGGTTATTTTGGTAATTTTGTTCCTGGTTTTGTGATCGTTGGGAAAATTCTTAATTTCGTTATCTCTTTTGGAGTCATTACTTTTCTTTTTGCAGCCATCTATAAATTTCTTCCCGATGCGAAAATTCCTTGGAGCAATCTTTGGGTCGGGGCGGCTGTCACTGCAATATTGTTCAACATTGGCAGGTTCCTAATTGGGCTTTACCTAGAAAATGGTAGTGTCAGTTCTAGTTATGGCGCGGCTGGATCGCTGATCATCATCCTAATTTGGGTGTTCTATTCAGCCCAAATTCTGCTGTTTGGAGCAGAATTCACGCAAGTCTACTCCAAATATCGAGGCAAGCCAATTCAACCGTCGAAACACGCGGTTCCGACCTCACGACCCGATGCTTAAGTTGATCGCTCAATTACGCCCCCACCAAGCAGTACCTCTCCGTGATACCAAACGGCGGCTTGACCTGGAGTAATACTAAACTGCGGCTCATCAAACACAACTTGCACCCGCCCCCCTTCAAGCGGAACCACGATCGCTGGGGTGGCAGCCGAGCGATAGCGAATTTGCACCTCGGCTTTGATTGGGGTAGTAGGCTGAGAAATTGACACCCAGTTGACGCGCTGCACGGTGCAATCTGGACGAAATGCCGCATCCCGCTCTCCAACAATGACTTGATTCTTCACCGCATCTAAACCAATTACATAAAGCGGCTCGCTGTGGGCTATCCCAAGTCCTTTGCGCTGTCCAATCGTGTAATGATGCACGCCCTCATGCTGGCCGAGGACAGTTCCCGCGCGATCGACAATTTCGCCATTTTGGGGCGTGATGTACTTGTCAAGAAATGCTCGCATCGAACCGTTTGCTTCAACCAAGCACAGGTCTTGGCTTTCGGGCTTTTCTGCGGTGTGCAAGCCGAACTCACCCGCCATTTGGCGCGTTTCGGTTTTGCGCGTTTCTCCCAACGGAAACACCACATGAGCGAGAATCTCTTGGCTGAGATCGTATAAAAAGTAGGTTTGGTCTTTCGAGCGATCCACGGCTCTAAGAAGTTGGTGGCGTCCGGTCGCCGGATCAAATCGAGTCCGGGCGTAATGACCTGTTGCGATCGCATCAATACCCAACTGCTCACGGGCATACTTCAGCATCGGACCAAATTTGACGGCTTTGTTGCACTGCGAACACGGCAAGGGCGTAATGCCATCCCCGTAGCCAGACACCAAATAATCGACAATATTTTCTTGAAACACATCGCGAGTATCGACAATGTGATGCGGAATACCCAGTTCTTCGCAAAGCTTGGCGGCATCTACCATTCCTTCTGAGCAGCATTGTCCCTTGCCCTTCATTAACCAGAGGGTCATGCCTTCGACCTGATAGCCTTGGTCATGTAGAGTAGCAGCAGCAACAGAACTATCGACTCCACCAGAGAGCCCAACCACGACTTTGTTCATGGAAACCGAGAGAAAGAAAATATAGCTCTAGGCTAACACTGTTCGCTGAAGGTTGAATGAGGGGGTGGCAAGGCTCTGCAAGAAAGCGCCAATCCTAACGAAATAAATTAGCCGTAGGAAGCACAGAGAAAAAGTTGCTGAATTAACGGCTAATGTCCGTGTTACACTGCCGCTAAAATTTCATTGCGACGTTGTTTACTGAATCGGGGCAAAAACCATGGGGTGTGGGAGACAGGTATTAAGGGCGGTTCCGTTGGGAGTGCGCTTGACGGTGGCGACTATTTGTATGGGTGTAGCACAGATTGGTCTAGCACAGCCGCCAGTCGCCGCGCAGCAAACTCTGCCACCACCCCCCGTTCTAGTTCCAGCCCAGCCCGAAAGTTACCCCTCACCTCAAACCTATCCACCCCCTCAAACCTACCCCGTGCCCGGAGAACGAGTCTATACTCCACCCAGCGGAAGCTATTCGCAGCCGACGGTTGGACAATACCGGGTTTACGTTGATAGCAGTGATCCGTATCTGTTGCAGCAAATCAAAACGTTTGAACCTGGCGCGTTTTTTCAAACACTTGGCGGACGGCGCGTGATTCAGACAGGCACATATAACAGTGAGGCGAATGCCCGTCAGCAGGTGGCTTTGCTTGCCTCTCAAGGGATAAGGGCGAGCGTTACGACCCAATCAGGAGGGCAAATTCCCGGTGGAGGGGAAAGTCCGAGTGGCTATTACGCGATCGTACCGGGATCTCAAAGTGAATTACCTAGATTGCGCGATCGCGCGATTCAATTGGGTGTCTCTCAAACGGCAATCCGGCTGCGCGATCGCCCGATTGGTCCTCATATAGCCGTAGGTCCCTATGCCACTCGCAGCGATGCTGAAATTGTGAAGCAGTTTCTGCGCGATCGCCAGTTTGATGCGCGAGTTTTTTACGGTCGCTAAATCACTTGAGCGGCTACCCATCCGAGTCCCAACCCTAACCAAGCAACCAGCGTCAGCATAATTAGAGCTTGAACGCTGTTAAATTCTGCTGTTTGAATGTCGAGCCGTGCTAAGGACTCAGCCGAGAAAACCATGAAGAACGGCAGGAATAGCTTGAACCAGTTGAGCAAGATGGAAGCAAAAGCAGCCGCTCCGATCAAAAACGTGAACGCAACGGTGTCCGAGTTAAACCACTTGATCAGCATACGTTGCAGCCCCCGAATCGGACTCATCATCAAGATGGCCAGAACAAGCCCCCATGCGATCGCGATTCCAAATACCACAGGAGAATGAACGGATAGAATAAATTTACCAAAAATGGCATAGGCTACCATTAATAGCGACAGCGAAAGCCAAGGACATCTTCTACAAATTGAAATCATAGGTTGAAAACGAGAGGCGTTTACCCATTCATTAGTAACACGTTAACTCCCAACGTTAAGGCGTGCAGATCGTCGATTTTAGATTTTCGCTCCTCTCACCAAGGCGAGCATTTTTTATTTTTTAGAACCCTTTAGGAAACCTAGACCACTCGGTTTTGGCGAATACATTCTGCGTACCAGCGATAACTAGATTTTGGGATTCGCTGCTGCGTTTTGTAGTCGATGTAGGTGATGCCAAATCGTCGATCGTAGCCGTAAGACCATTCAAAATTATCCATCAAGCTCCAGACAAAGTATCCTTTGATCGGATAGTGCTCGACAGCAGCCCGATGAACACTTTGGAGATAGTGACGTAAATACAAAATGCGATCGAGATCAATGATTTCACCTGAAGGTTTTACTTGGTCTTGAGCCGCACAACCATTTTCAGTGATGTAAATTGGTAAATCCGGGCGATTCATTGTTTCGCTAACGTGACGAATCCCCCAATACAAGCTTTCTGGAACAAGCTGTAGCCAAGGCATATTCAGTGCAGGATAAGCTTTTGGAAAGTCGAGCCATTCACAGCCTTGCCAGTTATCAGCAGCGCGAATGTAGGTTCCTGTATAGATATTGAAACCTAAAAAATCAAGGGGTTGATGAATAGTTTTCAGGTCATCATCTTGAACATCCGGTGCATTGCTTCCAAGTTGTTCTAACAACGCTGGATGGTATGCTCCCGTTAATGCTGGATAAATCATTCCACCATTGCCACAGTGGTACGGAAAGGCTCGCTTTGCCGCTTCGATATCCTCTGCTGATTCGGTGAGCGGAACCGTGACTCCGAAGTTATCAACCAAAGCAATTTGCGCCTTCGTCGAGGCTGCTCGGATTGCTTGACATCCTAATCCATGTGCCAACAGCGCGTGATGCGATGTTTGCCAAACGTCTTTTTGAGATTTCACACGAGTTCCGGGCGCATGTTGAGGCGTTTTGCCCACGGCATATCCCATGTGTGTAAAACAAGATATTTCGTTGAGTGTCATCCAGTTTGTAATACGATCGCCCAATCGACTCACGACTGCTGTTGCATAGTCTGCGAAGTCTTGCGCCATTTCTCGACTGCGCCAAGAGCCGTATTTTTGCTCCAACGCCGCCGGGCTATCCCAATGAAACAGCGTCGCGTAGGGGGTGATGTTATGTTTGAGCAAGCGATCGACCAATCGCCTATAGAAATCAATTCCAGCCTCGTTCACCTTGCCTCGACCATCGGGAATAATGCGGCACCAAGAGACGCTGAAGCGATAATTCTGGATGCCCAACTCTTTCATCAGCTTGATGTCATCTTCGTAGCGGTGGTAATGGTCACAGGCGATCGCGCCCGTATGTCCTTTTACCGTCCGTCCGCGAGTCGCGCTAAAGGTATCCCACACACTCGGCTTGCGTCCGTCTGTTTCAGTGGCTCCTTCAATTTGATAGGCCGCCGTCGCTGCGCCCCACTGGAAGTCTTCTGGAAATTGATAGCTTGTCATAGCGAATCTAGTTTTTACGGTGAGCGCGGGTCTGAATGAGGAGCGCGATCGCAATTACAATCGACGGTGACAGTACAGCAATTAATACGGTAGTCAACGTTGGTGCAACGTTAAGAAACGGAGCAAGGTATTTGATAGCGATCGAGAGTGCTAACGAAGGAAGCACCACTTTGAGAATAAAAATAAACGTATCCATTTTGATTTTGGTGAACCATCTCGAACCTAACCGCAAATCTCTGAAGAATTGCTAATTCCTGGAAGAGCCACTTATCTACTCTCTACTGTTCATACTATTTGTTCATACTATTTTTCACCCGTTGTTTTTCGATATAGACAGGACTTACGCACTGGTGACATTAAGACACCGACCTTAAACGACACGAACCTAAACTTAATCATAGAAGCAACCTTCCTTACCTTAGAAGCAAGGTTCGTTACGCCAGAAGCAAGGTTCGTTACCCTAGAAGTAGGATTCCTTTTGGCAGAAGGAAGGTTCCTTACGTCGAAAGCGATCTTCCTTACCCTAGAAGCAACCCTCCTTACGCCAAAAGCAACCTTCCTTACCTTAGAAGCAAGGTTCGTTACGCCAGAAGCAACCCTCCTTACGCCAAAAGCAACCTTCCTTACCCTAGAAGCAACCCTCCTTACGCCAAAAGCAACCTTCCTTACCTTAGAAGCAAGGTTCGTTACGCCAAAAGCAACCTTCCTTATCACAGCGACTCTGTTTATAAAGACACTGCAACATCTGCAATGATTTGCGTAAGTCCTAGTAGAGCTTGGATCAAGCGATCTTTCAGAGTTTGGAAAAGCGAATCACTTGCCCATGAACAACACTGAGCGCCATCAGAATCATAATCATGGTTCAATTCACTCCATCCCTCACGCTCCAGCTTCCAAACGCGATAGGCGCAACCCACTACCGCAGTTTTATGAGCCCGCACGACTCTTAAAAACATTTTTTCAGGTAGAATCTGAAATTCCGTAAAAACACAGATGAGGTTTAGGTATCTGTCTGCAACTATAGTTACATAAGTCATTTCATTAGAGAGTATCAACTTTCACAGCTACCAGCCCAGTAGTGTCGCGCTACTGGGTTTTTTACTGGGCTTGGGCAGCTTCAGAAATGATACGGAATAGAGAGTGCAGCCAAGACTGAGAGACAATTGCCTTGCTTAAGAATTTAGGACTTAGGCCGCGATTCTTCGGAGTTTGGCAGAGCCGATCGCGCGTTGGCAGCAAATTTTGTTGGGTACTTTGGAAGAGGCTTCGCCTACGAATGTAGCGGATGCCTGCGGCAACACTCTGCAAGGAATAGATTAGTTACCACTATCTGTTTTTTGCAGAGGAGTGCTGGAAGCTACATCCGTTTCATCTACTACCCAATCTGCTGCCTGTTCTGAAATAGCTAACTGCACTTGCAATGAGCGCAGAGTACAACTCTGAAAAACGGCTACACCAAGCTCTGAAGAATTGCGTCATTCACCACATCTGGAGCTTCTGCCATGATCAAATGTCCTACGTCTGACACCGTGATGTGAGTACTATTTGGGTGCTGATGTTGCAGCCGCGCTAACCATTCATGCCCCATCACAGGCGGAAACATCGGATCGCTGCTGCCTGTGATAATCGTAATCGGGCAATCAAATTCGTGATGGCGTCCGTCGTAGCCCCAAAATGCTTCGATCGCTTCGTAGGGGTGAGGATCAGTCGGGAGATCATTAGACCGTTCAGGCTCATCGTCATCACTACTAAGAGCAGCAATTAACACGTGTTGCTGCCACCGATGGAGATGATGTCCAGCAACTCGCTCTGCGAAGCCCCAAAGGAGCGCAAAAAATTTGATCGCGGGAATTTCCCACCACGGCGTTAAATCGTGCGTGCCGCCTGCGATCGCAATGATGGCTCGCGTCGGATGGCGTTTTGCCCACTCCAAACCAATCGGAACGCCATAGCTATGACAACACAAAATTGGATTTTCAATCTGAAAGTGTCTCAGCAACCGCGTTAAATCGCGTCGATGTCGCCCCACCGAATAGCGCTGATAGCGCCCAGAGTCCCCATGTCCCGCCAAATCATAGGCAAGAACCGCCTGCCCAGACGCCCGAAAAAATTTCCATTGCAGCCGCCAATTGTAGCGACTGCCAAGCCCGCCATGAACAAAGACGATCGCGGGCAATCGTCCCGGCGCATAAGCCACTTGCAGGGCAACGCTCCGCAGTTGAATCTGCGTTCCTGCGAGTGTGATTGGCTCCTCTATCGCGGAAGAATACGGCATAAGCATTGAGGGCAAAACCAGATTAGCGCTTTCGTCTTGATGAGTACGAAAGCTTGCTTCGAGGAAACAGATACCGAATTGAGGCGAGAGCACATACGACAATGACACCGACCATCAAAAGCTCAAAAACCATAGGGCAACATCACAGTTTAGCGAATCTCAGGTTACTCAGTCTTAATGTACAGTTGTGCTTTGACATTTGCATGACTCTGTTATCGCGACGCTTTAACAGGCAGCAGGAGCGAGTCAATCCAAAATGCAATCCAAAATGCAAAGAGTTAACGTTTTGCGATCGCAGAAATGCTAAATGCCCCAGATGGTGCGATCGGTAGAGAAAATCGAAAAATACTGCCTTTGCCCAATTCACTCTCAGCTTGAATCACCCCGTTTTGCAACTCGACCAATCGCTGAGAAATGGCTAAGCCGATGCCCGTTCCTCCAGAGTGGCGATCGCGCGATCGATCCGAGCGCCAGAATCGCTCAAACACATGCGGCAGTTCTTCTGGCGCAATCCCTTGTCCGGTATCTTCGACGGCAACCCAAACTTGAGCCGTCGCCTCCCACGCCCGCAGGGTGACACTGCCTTCGGGAGTATAGCGCAGCGCATTACCAATTAAGTTAATCAAAATCTGTTCGACGCGCTCTGGATCAGCGAGAACGAGCGGTAGAGTTTGAGGACAGTCGAGCCTTAGACTCGGATTATCGTCCAATAGTTGATCGGAGAATTTTTGAATCAGGGAATTTAACAACGGGTAGAGATTAAGCGATTGCAGATTGATCGGCAAATAGCCCGCTTCTGCTTTAGACAATTCTTGTAGATCATTCACGAGCCTGCGAAGCCGCGTCGTTTCTTTGGCAAGACGGTGATAAATATCAGTCGAAGGCGCGATCGTGCCATCGCCCAACCCTTCCAAATAGCCTTCCAGAACCGTCAAAGGCGTTCGCAATTCGTGAGTCAAGTCACCAACCAATTCACGGCGGCGCTGTTCCACTCCTTCCAAGTCTTTTGCCATGCGATTAAAACTTTGAGCCAGACGATTCAGTTCAGGAATTTCGTTGGCCGGAACTCGTTCTTCTAAATGTCCAGAGGCAAAGCGGCGAGTGATCCGTTCCATCTGAATCAGGGGTTGCATAATGCGTTTGGACACCCAATAACTCAGCGCGATCGCAGAGGTTCCTCCAACAATGACTGACCAGAACGCGCCTCGACTCCACGCCGAATCAAATCCCTCTAAAAGTTGCCGTCGGGAATAGATCAAGTTAAAACCGTACCCTTGCAGCTTTTCAAGATGCCAAATAAATAGCTGCGGAGAATAAATTTTTCCGACCACCAACAGCGTACTGATGCCCACAATCATCACGATCATGTGGGATAAAAAGAGGCGCGTACTGAGGTTAATTCTGTTCATCTAAGCCTAAGCAACGGCATCTTCAAACTTATATCCAACGCCGATCACCGTCTTTACAAACGTCGGATTTGCCGGATCGGGTTCAATCTTTTTGCGCAGCCGAGCAATATGAGTATCGACCACGCGTTCATCTCCAAAGAAGTTACTGCCCCAAAGCTTATCAATCAGTTGAGTCCGGTTCCAGACGCGACCGGGGTAACTCATAAACGTCGAGAGCAGGTCAAACTCTAGCGTGGTCAAATCTAAAGCTTCAGTGCGCTCTCCATCCACTTGACGAACCGCTGAGCGTTGATCTAGATCCACTACAAAGTTCTGAGTCCGATAACTCTGGCTCTGTCCGCCTTGGCGGAGAGTTCGTCTAAGCAACGCTCGAACTCTCGCAACCAGTTCCTTGGGGCTAAATGGTTTAACCATATAGTCATCAGCTCCCGTCGAAAGCCCAATGATGCGATCGAGTTCTTCTCCTTTTGCCGTCAGCATCAGAATATACGGATCTTTCAGCCCTGGCTTTTGACGGATTCTGGCGCACACTTCCAAACCATCTAAGCCTGGAATCATTAGATCCAGAATGATTAGATCAGGCTTTTGATCTTGAAACATGGTTAGTGCAGTCAATCCATCTCGGCAGGTGCGACAGGAGAATCCTTCTTTCTCAAGGTAAAGCTGAATCAGTTGAGCAATTTCTGCTTCATCTTCAACAATCAGAATTTCCATGTGTCGCGTTGAAAAGACAACACTCTAGAGTTTAACAACTCCCAGAATATGAGAAACTATTTTTGGGAAAGTGCTGCTTATCAAGACCTTGCTTCTGACAAAGTAGAGTTTTATTGAGTTTTGTTAACTTTCTTAAGATTGGTACAAATCGACCGATAGAATAGCGCTTAGCGCAGCATTGTTCATGACCCAGTTGGGCTTGTTTGGGAGGAGAGATGGAGTTTCTAAGTAACATTAACTTTGAAGCGATCGCACAGTTGACCCTGGTAGGCATGATTATGCTGGCAGGTCCGGTGGTGATCTTTCTGTTAGCCTTTCGCGGTGGCGATCTCTAGTAGCAATCTCTAACCGTTACAAGCGCTTTCAGTGTTTGTTGGCTTTGAGAACCCGCAACAGTGTTTGACAGAATAAATAGGTTTGACAGAAAAAACAGTTCCCCGTGAACTCAGAATTTTTACAGGTTTAAGAGAGAGTAGCTCCAAAGTCCGGTCATCACTGACCGGGCTTTTTTGTCGCTATCTGTTGTCGAATAACAGATTCTTTGTCTCTTTGCTTGTCGTTATCCAAGCCTCTCTCCCTGCGCCTGTAGTTCTTCTTTGATTTTGGGTTTGAGCTTCTCAAATTCGTCTTTAAGGACATCTTTACTGATCGTCGGTTTGCCGATCGCGGCCCAAGTACGACTCGTTAACGTCCACTGGAGCAACTGCGATCGCTGTATCGGCGTCATTTGCAATGGCAGAACATAAGCGCAATGGTGCGGATCTTCGATCGCGAAAAACAGAATGTAATATTTCTCTTTATCGATCAGCAAGCGCGAAATCTTCTCGCCCTGCTCGGTTTTAAGATCTAAATAGCAGCGCAACCATCGCGGATCAGTCTCTTTGTGGTGGAGTTGGTTATACAACGCCGTAACCCACAAAATCATGGGATGAGGCGACATCGTACACAAAAAATTCTTGTAAAGCCGATTGTAGAGCTTACCAATCTGAATGTTTTCAATCTCTTGCTGAGGCAACATCACCCAAATTGTCGCAAGCGTTTCTCGCTTGGTTTCTAGAACGTGCGGAAACACAATTTGAGCCACGGGTTTGTCTTTGGGCCACGTCGTTAGTTGACACGCTTCATCTGGTGTCAGGGCATCAGGATCGCGAGCAGGAGCTGCTACTGGGCGTCTAAGCAATGCTTCACTAATGCGATGGCTAATTTGCCGCGTCGCACTGTAACGCTGTTCTAACGGTTCTAAGGCTTTGAGAATATCAGCGATCGTTTGAGGACGAGCATTTACATCCTTCGCCAGACAACTCATTACCAAGTTCTCCAGCATCTTCGGCACTTTGAGATTGGGATTAATCGATTCAAACGTGCGGGGAGCTTGGAAGTGATGCGTTTTATACCAACCACCAAATGAGTGAGTATCGGCTTGGAGCGGCATTTTTCCGGTCAGCATCTCAAACAACATGACACCCAAACTATAGATGTCCGATCGCGAGTCGAGTTCGCGCCCTTCCATTTGCTCTGGGGACGAATATGCCAACGTGCCCATGTAGGAACTCGTTTGGCTAACGTCTGCTTGCAACAGTTTAGAAATGCCAAAGTCGAGAATTTTAACGAGTTCGCCAAAGCCCGAGTCTTGAATGACCAGCAGGTTACTCGGCTTAATGTCGCGATGGATGATCGGATAGGTCGAGCCATCGATCGTGATGCCCTGGTGAGCGCACTGAATGCCCGCGCAAATCTGACGCGCCAAACTGAGAAACCGAGGTAACGGCAGATTTTGGGTTGAGATAATATCGCTGAAGCTACTACCCTGCAAGTATTCCATCACATAGTAAGGCACCTCCTGCTCATCAACGCCATAGTCCATCACTCGCACAATGTGCATACTTTTGGTACTGAGCAAGGCGCAAGTTCGGGCTTCACTGCGGAAGCGATCGCGCATTTTGCGAGTCAGCAGCGTTTGGGCTAAAAACTTGATCGCCACAATCACACCACCGAGTAACACGTCTTCCGCTTTGTACACTTGTCCCATTGCCCCACGTCCAATCAACTCGATTAGCTGATAGCGATTGGAGAGAAGCTGTCCGATTCTAGGGTCTTTACGGGAGCGAGTCTGCACAGGAGTCTTGGGGGAATGGGGACAAAAATGAGAGGGGAGATTTGAGATGAAGAGGTAGCCAAATATGAGAAAAAGCCTGCTCCCAGTATGGACAGTTCGGTTTGTAAAGTAACCGTCAGGTCTGGAGACTCACCACTGATGCTCTATTCCGACTGGCGCTCTAAGGTCGCTTCCATCGTATTCGTTAGATAGTGCCCAGACAGGACATTACCCGACAAGTAATACTTATGGTCATCTACGCGATACAACGTTTCAAAGCCGCTGCGTCGCTGGCGATCACCCAAGGCCCAATAGCGCTGCACAATTGATTCCGGGGCAATCCAACCTTCTCCTTCAACGCGACCGAGGAGACTGTGTTGCAGCACAAACGTATAGCGGCGATCGCCTGCATCTAACCGCCCTCTGTACTGAAAGCTGATTTCCTCGCGATCGGACGCCGGAAAAACCAGCTTTGTCACCATCGTGAACCAATCATCGCGGCTCCAGGCAACCAGAATTTTGCCTTTTACAAGAATGGGGGGTCCATGCCGCTCTAGCCAGTTTCCTTGAAGAGTCCAGCGTCCGGATTCCAGTAAAAAGGTATGGTTCACAATGGCAGTCCTTGGGTGCTAAGGGATGGGGAAAGGGCGGTTTGGGATGATTGCCTGTGCGGTTTGACAAAGCGTTGGTCGAAGGTATCCCCTCATCGTTTAGCCTTCCTCAATGGCTGCCTATGCTATCACGCTTGGGTTTTAGGGTACGTGGTGAATTTCCCCTAAAAGGGTAGACCGAGTTGCTCCCGTCACCTCCGGGAGATTACCAGGGAAGGTGTGATATCGCCAGTAGGCAAGCACGGCAAACGCGATCGCTTCTTTTAAGTCGGCACTTAGCCCCACGTCATCGGTGGTGATCACCGTAGATTGCTCCAGACGAGCTTGAAAGCACTGTTTTAGATAACCATTCCGGCTGCCGCCTCCACATAGGAGAACCTGATCGGGCAGGCGAGGCAGAAAGGTTTGGTAACTGTGCGCGATCGTTGCAGCGGTGAAGTCAGTCAGCGTTGCTAAAAGATCCGCCGCGTTTAGCTCAGAGGCATCGGCTAGGCATTGCGCTAAGTACGCTTGTCCAAAGTGTTCTCGCCCAGTCGATTTAGGCGGCGGGGCTTGAAAATAGTCTTGCTCAAGCCAGTGGTCTACAAGCGCTCGATTCGGCGTTCCAGTCGCTGCCCAGGCTCCATTGTCATCAAAGGGTTTTTCGCCGTTCGACAGATGCTGAACCGCGAGATCGAGCAGCATATTTCCAGGTCCAGTATCCCAACCGAGAATCTTGGTTGAGCGCTCTGAATTTTTAGCCGGAAGATAAGTGAGATTCCCAATACCCCCAATGTTTTGAACACAGCGATCGTAGGTCTGATGTCGCAACAAGGCAGCATCAACCGGAGAAACTAGGGGTGCGCCTTCTCCGCCTAGGGCAATGTCGGCAACCCGAAAATTGCTGACGGTTGGAATTTGGGTCAACTGCGCGATCGCGTCCCCCCGCCCAAGCTGCACCGTATACCCAAGCTGTAACCCATTGCTCTTGCGAGGAGGTCGATGAAAGACGGTTTGCCCGTGTGAACCGATCAGGTCAGCCTTGGCATGATTGTTCTGAATGGCAAGCGCAGCTCGGGCAAACTGATCGGCAATGCGATCGTCAAGCTCAGCAAGTTCGGGCATTGCGATCGCAGCGCCCCCGCCAAGGCTCAAGATCAATTGCTGTAACTCTTCAGGGTAAGGATACGTAGCGCCCTCAATTAGCTCTGCTTGTAGATCAAATCCAGAGCCAGAAATGTCAACGAGAGCCGCATCAATGCCATCAACCGACGTTCCACTAATTAAACCAATTACACGCATAGAACGAGAGAAAAAATGGTTGGTCTCATCATGCCATCCTCTCTATCTCTTGACTTCTTTTTCTATCCAAATAATGCAAATATTGATGTCTTTAAGCAGTCGAAGAAACTGTTGAGTGATCGCCAGAGAAATAACGCTCTGTATGGGTACTGGCTTTCTCGAATCACAATTTGAGTCATCCGATATTTTTTAGCAACATCTGCGATCGCTTAGGCAATATATCGCTAATCATCTCTTGAATACAATCGCTAGCGAATCAGCTTATCCGTAGTTGACCAGGCGTTTTCAGCGAATTCCCATCCGGAATTGCTCCGCTATTTTCTGTATTAAGCCATAACAGCCAATGACAATCGCAACCTTAATCCTTGAGCTATGGGATTAGAAATAAACCTATGAAGACGTCACTCCCAATCCCATTTCCCGCCAAATTATGCTTTACATTTGGTTTAGCGATCGCCCTTCAAATTACAGGCTGTAGTCAACCTCAAACGAGTTCCGCAAAACCATCCTCAACCGACACGAATCAAAATTCTTTAAACACCACACAATCGAATTCTGCTGAAGCATCTCCAGCCAGCACAAATCAGAACTCTCTAAACACTACACAATCGAATTCCACTGAATCGGAAGTATTGGCATCAAAACTCCAGCAGATTACGCAAATTCCGGTTCTATTGCCGAGTGCCGTGCTTGCCGAGGGTCAGATGTATTTCAACGGCACGGCAAGCCGCGATCGCTATGAGGTTAGCTTCGATTACACAAAAGACTGTCGTGGGACAATAGCTTGTAGCTTCGGCGGCATTTCGGCTCAACAAGGGGGAGAGATAGAGCTAATTTCTGATGAAGCTCAAAATTCAAGAAATTCTGATGAAACCCAAAATCCAAGCAATACAGTTGAGCCAGTCACATTAGCTAACGGAACACCAGCACAATATAGTAATCACTGTGGTGCATACTGTACAGCCTCTGTTGCTTGGAAGTCTAACGCTGTGCTGTATAGCGTGTTCATTAAGAACGGACTCAAACCGGATGTATTAGCATTAGCGAACTCTGTACAGGCATTCTCTTCACCAAACGTTGAGCCGTTTGCAGGGGGTGTGGGTACGCTCACAACTAGCCAAGACTATAACACTCCGATTAATATCCGAACTGAAGCTAGTACAACCGCAAAGATTCGCCATATTGGATATGCGGGCGATGAAGTAGCATTACTGACTCGCCGCACCGGACAAGACAAGGCGTATTGGTATCAAGTGAAATTTCCCAAATCGGGTGCAACAGGGTGGGTGCGAGGAGATTTTGTCTCCATTGATATTAAGTCCTAGCCTCAACTGGCTTCAGGCATTAACTTAGCAGCACAAAAGGGAATCGCGTTTTAGAAAGCTATCAACAGGGCTTACGCACTGGCAGCAGCTTCTGTAACGGGCTCGTTCAACCGCTACATTCGCTATCAAATCCGTTGCCAACGAAACAGTTTGGTGTGGGTTTTGATTGAGTCTCGATCGCACTAAGCTATACGCAATGAGCTACATAAACTCTTAAGGATATATGGCGCTAGTATAAACTATCTGTACCGTGTCGATCACCGTCTATGAACGCTTGGAAATCGCTGTTGAAGCCCGTCTTGTTGTTCTGCTTGTGCTGTTTTGTCGCCATTAGTTGCGCCCGCTCAACTCCCGACGCCTCCACAACCGAAACGAGTCGCCTCACGGTCGGCACAACAGCAACAATTAGCACAATTGATCCGGCGGATGCTTACAGCATTTTTGCAGGTAACTTGCTTTACAACTTGGGCGATCGACTGTATGGCTACAAACTGGGCACAAGCGAATTGCAGCCTCAGCTTGCGACAGCCTTGCCCAAGGTCAGCGCCGATGGATTGACGTACACGATTGCCTTACGGAAAGGAGTTGTGTTTCATGACGGCACTCTATTTAATGCAAAAGCGATGGAGTTTTCGCTTCAACGATTTATTCAAAACGGGGGTTCCCCTGCATTTTTACTATCAGACGCTGTAGATTCGATCGCGGCTACTGGAGCCGATCAACTCACGATCAAATTAAAAAAACCATTTGCGGCGTTTCCATCTCTATTAGCGTTTTCAGGAGCATGTGCCGTTTCGCCTAACGCTTACCAAATTAAGTCAGGAGACTTTAAGCCAGATGGGTTTGTGGGGACAGGTCCTTACAAATTGGTAAAGTATGGAACCGATTCGCTGCGTCTTGATGCGTTTGACCAATATTGGGGAGAAAAGCCAGCCAATCGGGGGGTCAATGTCCAGTTTTTCTCTAGCCCTGCAAACTTGTTCAACGCGTTCCGAACCGGAGCGATCGATGTCGCGTATCAAGGGATGGCACTCGATCAAATTCGCAGTTTGCAAGAAAAAGCGGCTCAGTCAGGCTGGAACGTCATTGAGCAGTCGGGCAGTGGTATTAACTATTTGACGATTAATCTCAAGTCTGAGCCGTTGAATAAAGTAGAGGTAAGGCAAGCGATCGCGGCAGTCATGGATCGATCGTTGTTGCAGGATCGCGTGTTTCAAGGACAGATTAAGCCGCTATATAGCTTGATTCCTGCTACCTTGAAGGAACAAAAACCTGTGTTTCAAACCGAGGGAGATGCGAATATTGAACGGGCAAAGGCATGGCTCACAAAAGCAGGATATTCGGAAGCGAATCCGTTAAAAGTAGAGTTTTGGTATCGTTCTAATGTTGTCACCGATCAGTTAGCTGCCCTGACCTTGAAAGCGATCGCGCAGAAAAGACTAGGTCGATGGATGCAGTTTGATCTCAAAAGCGTCGAATCAACTACAGCCTACAAAAATCTTGATACTGGTGCGTATCCGATGTTCCTGCTGGATTGGACACCTGATTTTCTCGATTCTGATAACTATATTCAACCGTTTATGGAGTGTACCAAAGGATCGAAGGCAGGCTGTGAAGAGGGAGCCAGCGCGTCTCAAGGGTCGTATTACTACAGCGATCGCGTCAATACTCTAATCGATCAGAGCCGTCAAGAACAAAACCCGGAAGTCCGTAACAAACTATTTGCTGAACTGCAAACAATCTTGATGCAGGACGTTCCGTTCATTCCACTGTGGCAAAACAAAGATTACTTGTTTGTGCAAAAAAATATACAAGGAGCAACGCTAGAAGTTACGCAAAAGGTTCCATTCTCGGTCATGAAGAAAGCTTAGTAGTATAAGCTGACATCAAAAAGATTAGGGAAGTTAAGCGCTATTCAAGGTAAAATTTCGCGATCGCTCAACAGCTATTCACGCTCTTTAGTTTCACCATCCATCTAAAGACTTGAAAATTTGATCTTCGGTAGAATTGGCATCAACTTCAGGCTGGTTAGTGCCGATTCCTAGCTGCTTTACAACCAGCTTGTGTCTCTTTTCCCTCAAAAACAAAATGCTAAGAAACCGTAATAGATGCAACAGAGCGAAACCCGATAAAGTGTAGAGAGAAAGCTTCTTTAAAATGCTCTTTCCATTGTTTCGACTGTGATTTTCTGGTCAAGCTTGCTCACTTCACTGACTCAGTACCCGATCGCATCTACGGCTCCAAGCGTGCTGATGAATGCTGCGATCGTAGCCCTCTGGCTACTCCTCATTGGCTTACTGGCAGAAGGCGTAAACCGCTACACTCAAGCGGGTACAGAAATTGTTCGTAAAGTGGTTCACATCGGAACCGGAAACGTCATTCTATTTGCGTGGCTACTCAAAATTCCGATGTGGGTTGGCGTTGTCGCCTCAGTTTTCTTTAGCGCGATCGCACTGTTATCGTACTATGTGCCCATTTTGCCTAGCATCAACGGTGTCGGTCGCAAGAGTTTGGGGACATTTTTCTATGCGGTGAGCATTGGCGTCTTAGTCGCCTGGTTTTGGACATTAAACCTGCCTCAATTTGCCGCGCTTGGAATCTTAGTAATGACCTGGGGAGATGGTTTCGCCGCACTAGTTGGGCAGCGCTTTGGACGCCATCCCTATTGGCTATGGGACATGAAGAAAAGCTGGGAAGGCTCGCTCACGATGGCAGCTATTAGTTTCCTAGTGAGCCTTATTATCTTGATTGCAACCCAAGGAAATCTTTGGCAAGCGTGGTTGATCTCGTTCGCGATCGCGATCGTAGCTGCAACCTTAGAAGCCTTCTCCAAATTTGGCATTGACAATCTGACTGTACCCATTGGTAGTGCTGCTGTTGGCTTCTTTTTGAGCCAGTTTTTATTTAGCTGACGAAGTAGAAAAATAGTTGTCTTCTGTCCATTGGATGACTGATCAATCGCACCACTACCGCTAGACTGATAAAAACCTTCAACCAGAAACTTTCGTAATTTCTGCCAAGTCTTTTGTTTCAAGACTTGTAACCGCCGGACATTCACCCCGACTGTCTTCTACTCTGAAACTATGACCTCTACCGTGCAGCCCTCTAGCTCTTCCTCTTCCCTAGAGGAACTTACGCTTCCAATTCAGCCCGATTCCAAGCAGCTAGATAACATCAAAGCTCAATTGGATCTGATTTTGCTGGCACTTGAAGCGATCGCAGGCATCAGTTCCGAAGCCATGCTTCAAGCCGCAACCGATCTTAAACTTGAATCCATGATCAGTGATCGCGTGGCGTTGTGGCGCTTGCGTCAATCGAGTCCACTGAGAAAGGGGCAAGGCGGACGCAAAAAGTTAGATGTAGACGAAGCACGCGCCTTGACCCTGATCATTTGCCATCTTGCCAAACAGCACAACGAACTCATTCGTCGAGCCGTCGCGCTTTTAGAACAGATGACAGAACAAAACCGCGAGCCTCACCAAGCCGCTCTGCTGGGAAACTATTTAGATGCCTTCCACAACACCTACCAAGACCGTATGGAAGATGGCGAAATTATTCCGACTGAATCGCTCACAAACTTAGCGCTAAAGCTGCTAATTGATTTATTGTTTTACGGAAGCAATCATGGAGTCCGGCGTCTCTGGTTAACTTTGCTAGAGCGATCGCTCGGAGCTTAGCAGAGCAGCTTGCTCTCGTCTGCTCCAATTTCCTCATGCTTCCCTAACTGCTCTTTTTGCCGCATTCAACAGTGAACCCATGTCCTCTGCAACCTCAGTTTTAAGACGGTATACGCCGCCCACCTGCACTCTAGAGATCGCAGCCAACAATTCTCCCCTCTCTCGTTGGATGGGGCAGTCTGCGCTGAAGAATGTCCGCTTCAAACTCAGCTTTGACGATCCTCGAGTTAGTGAAGATCGATGGGTTGCCGTCCGGGGCGATCGCAACCAGCTTCAAGCCCTATGCGATGCAGTAACCAGCTATGTTCAAAGATTCTTGCATCAGTCCTCTAACTTCATCACACAGCGCGAAAGCTCGAGCAATGGTGCAGTTGCCGCTCCCCAAAGCTTTGTTGGGCCAACTGGGCAGCCTTTTGAAGCTCAGAGCAATCCCGCAGGCATCTACCTCGAACCCAGAGGCATGTTATCTCACGAACTACACTTAGGTAGCCTTGCCACCGACGAGTCAGGTTCCACCATTCAACTGAGTGCTGTTCAACTTGCCGATTTAGCAACCGCACTTGATGAATACGCTGCGGACGTAACGGCTATTCCCACCTTAAATAGACCCAGTTGGGCAAGCACTTCTCCCGCTTGGGGCAAGATTGCCGCCGTATCGCTTGTCGCGATCGGGTTGACGACTACTGCCGTCCGATTGCTCGATCGACAGCCTGATCCCCAAACGGCTTCCAGCCAAGGTGCAAGCAGTGCCGATCAGCGCTTAGCCATTGAGCCATTACCAAGTAGTCCTCAGCCATCCTCTTCTCTTACACTGCCAAGTCTACCGACCACGACCGTTCCTTTACCATCACTAGAAAATAGTTCGCCCTCAGCTCCAACCGCTCCAGAAAATTTGCCGAAATTTAAAGTTGAGCAGAAAGCACCAGAAGGAGCACAATCAGGAATTCAACTTCCCGTTCGAGAAGCTCCAGAAGGATCTGTTCAAGTTGCACCGATTCCCGATCAAACTGCAGCTGGTGCTCAAGCGCCTCAAGTGGTAGCTAAAGCCCCTCCAGCGGCTCGCTCGACTGCTAAAGACCCGGACGGTGATCCGCTTCCCCTTGGTTCAGAACCCAGCAACAGTTCTGCTGCTAGTATCCAAGGCGCTGGAGCCGCTAACGATCGCCCTCAGTTGCCGAGTGTCCGCGATGCTGCAAGACAGGCTTCTCCTGAAACCTCGAAAACTCAAGTTGACGAACTTAAAACTTACTTCACGTCTCGTTGGCAAGCGCCTAAAGAATTGCCTGATGATATTCAGTTCGTTCTGACCTTGGCACCAGATGGCTCCCTGCGAGCAGTTGAGCCAGTCGGACCAAATGCAACTTTATACCGCGATCGCGCTTCTATTCCTGCTCTTGGAGAAGTCATCGCCACGCCCAATCCCAATGGGCAAGAAACGAAAGTTCGGCTGCTTCTCAAAACAAATGGCACCGTGCAAGCGTTGGCTGAGTAAACGTCTCTAAGTCACGCCGCATCAACAGCAGAACAGGGATCGATATCAGCCGATCCCTGTTTAATTAGACTACTTAATTAGGCTAGTTGATATTAGGCTAGCTGATTGGACCAAGCTCACTGAAGCAGTCCCAACTCTAATTCACCTCCAACGACAGCGCAAAGTTTTCCGTTTTCGGTGATGAGACTTCAATCACGTATTTTCCTTCCATTGGTAATCGTCCTTGCCAATCGCGAGAACCTGTTGAGCTTCCACCGATCCGCTGACCATTCGGCGCAATCACCGCGAAGCGCAACTCTGAAGGAACTGCGCCACGCGCCATGCCCCCTTTTAATGCCCGGACTGCCATCACTTGTCGAGTCCTAGCTTCAAGCAAATAACGCCGAATCCGGTTCGCCCGAATGTCTCCTGTTACCGTTGTAGAGTCTTTGCCCCGCTCAAACTTCACCAATTGAGTGTCCGAGTATGGAGAATTAGAGATTGGCGTAATGGCAACATCCATAGAATACGCGCCTGAGCCATTCACCTCAATGATGTACTCTTCATCAGCCGGCAATTGTCCAGTCCAACTGTGGCTTCGGTAAGCGGAACTATTGATTGCTTGCCCGTTGGCCCGCAGTAGATTCATCTCTACTCCTGCTCCGTCTAGCGTAACGGTCATAATTTGCCCCTGAGCCGCTTCAATGTAGTAGGGCTGCATATTTCGGTCTTGCAAATTTCCCTGCTCCACGGACGAAATTGCGCCGGGCTCAAATTCGATTTTTTTGGGCTGCCCATTGCTGACGAGTGGGCGAGAATCGTCCCCATTCTTTCCAGCCTCCACACCAATCGCTTGAGCGCTTACACGGGGAGAAGTCACCTTAAACAAATGCGCTCCAATTCCTGTGGCAATGAGTAGACTCGTTGCGATCGCGAGTCCCGGCGTAAGCCCTCTCTTGCGAGATAATTTTTGAGATTCTGACCGTTTAATCATGGTATGTGGCGGATCTGAAGATCCACTGTTGGGATGAGTAGAACCCATAAACAGCTTCGTCTTGAGGGTCGTAATGAGGGCTGAATCGCTGATATCTCTTGCAGCAGGGGCAATATCTCGGTCAACAGAGGATGCTATTGCAGGGCTAAGTAGAGTTGACTTTACTTCACCTTCAATCCAAGGCTGTAGGTCTGCCCAAACATCCTCTGCTGACTGATAGCGATCGCCCGGATGCAGCGCCAACATTTTCTGCACCACAGTTGCTAACCCCTCACTCATTTGCGTGTAAGGTTGCCACTGCCAAGTCAGCGTTTGGCTGTCAAGCAAACTTTGCGGCTCCCGACCTGTCAGCAGCACTAAACAGGATGCTCCTAAAGCATAAATATCGCTGTGAGGCGAAACATTACCCGTTTGCAACTGCTCCGGCGGGGCATATCCGACTTTTCCTACACGCGTGATTGTGGAAATGATGGGCCAATGACTTGCGGCTTCTTTGACTGATCCAAAGTCAATCAAAACAGGTAACTTGGCGTTAAACGTATCCGCACCACCAATCTCATAAGAGTCGTTAGAGATTTGGAGAATAATATTGTCAGGCGAAATATCTCGGTGAATGATCCCGAAGTTGTGCAAATAACTCAGTACTGGCAGCAGGTGTTTAAGCAGGTAAAGAATTTCTGTCTCCGAAAAGGTTTGACCGCGTTGTTTCCGTCCTTGCAGCAAGGTGCGATAGGTCTGCCCTTTCACAAAATCTTGTGCCAAGAAAAGCCGTTGCTCATGCTCAAACGCAGCCCAGAATCGAGGAATTTGAGCATGCTGAATCTGATGAAGGGTGCTTGCTTCACGCTGAAACAGGATTTTGGCTTTGTCAATGAGAGCATCATCATGGTAGGGAACCGTAAATTCCTTCAAAACGCACAGCTCGTTAAATCGCTCTTGATCGATCGCAAGGTAAGTTCGACCAAATCCACCCTGTCCTAAAACTTGCTTGATCAAGTAGCGCTGTCTAAGGAGCGTTCCTGTCGGAATTGAAGTCACCATTTCGGGTCGCATAGCTTCGGAGAGCAGTAACAACTAATCAATGAATCACTGTAATTATTGTTACTTAAAGATACGGGTTAGCCCTATGGGGCTTGACCCCTCAATTAAAAAAAGCTAGACACTCAAAACTCTTGTGATGTAAGTCTCTTAGAACATGTGACAACGATCACACTCAATGGATTTTGTCCTAAGTAGTTGTTGTTTCACAAAAATTAACATACAAAAATTAGCTAAATCTACTGAGAAAAAAGTTGTTTACTAGAGTTTCTGTATTGCTCAGTTTCGAGAGCATCTAACTCCTATGAATTACCTCCTATGAATTACCGCTTTTCAGAAGACTAAATTTGAATTTGTGTCTCGACTTAAGAACTAGGAAATAGAAGGTCGAGCGCGTAAATTTAAATTGCTTTCCTATCTAAATTACTGGCTGCTCGTGTATTACTGCATCTCACTCCCCAGACAGAAGAATAGCGAAAGGTAAAAAACTACAAATTTATGTAAACAGATTTCGGTTGGACTGCCATCTTGACTCACCTTTAAAGTTAAGCGAAACTGACAGTTAGTCGGAACGCACTCCTATCAATTACTAAGTTCTGTGACGCTTTGAATAGATATAGCTGGATTGCTTCATGAGAAATGAACAGTACTCTGAATGAGTCCTTGCTCGTTTTTCTTCGATCCGGTTTCTGTTGTTGTTTTTTAGAAACAGGTAATCTTAGGCAACCAGCATGGAAACGTTAGAGTTTGTGATTTATCCAGATGGTCGGGTTCAGGAGAAAGTAACTGGCATTGTTGGAGCCTCTTGCGAAGAGGTGACAGCGGCGATCGAGGCACAACTTGGTCGAGTCATTGCTCAAGAACCAACGTCTGAATACTTTGCTCAACAACCGGTGCAGCAGTCTGAAACCGTTAACACTCAAGCCACTTTTAGCAATTGGTAGTTTTTTGATCGATTGCAGTTAAACTTCGTAGCGATTGCCATGTCACACTTTAGCCAAATTAAAACCCAAATTCGGAATCTTCCTTCTTTAAAAGCTGCCCTAGACGATCTAGGCGTAGATTGGAAAGCCGGTCCTCGCGATGTTCGAGGTTATCGCGGACAGACCCAGACTGCCGAAGTCGTTGTTGAACAAGACAACGGCTATGATGTTGGATTTGTCTGGAATGGTCATGAGTATGAGTTGGTCGCCGATTTGCAATTTTGGAAGCAAAGCAGCTCGGTTGATCGTTTTCTCAGCAAAGTTACCCAGCGCTATGCTTACCACACGATCGTCAATGAAGGTTCTCACAAGGGCTTTCAGGTTGCTGAGCAAAAGACCAATCAAGATGGATCAATTCGTTTAGTCCTGCAACGCTGGAGTGCATAATGCTTGACCCCTCCCGACAGTACGACTCTGCAGATGAGCCGAATTCTGACTCCGATCGCACGGGCTTGGAGCCAGAGCTGGGCGGCTTCTTAAGAGACGCTCAAGATCGCTCTGGTTTGGAGCCTGAGTTGGGAGGTGTTTTAAGGCAAAAGGGCGTTTACGTTGATGAAGTGGTCTGTATTGGCTGCAAGCACTGCGCCCACGTTGCTCGAAACACCTTTTATATCGAGCCAGACTACGGGCGTTCTCGTGTAATCAGTCAAGACAGCGATTCTGAAGAATTGATTCAGGAGGCGATCGATACTTGTCCTGTTGATTGTATTCACTGGATTGAGTACACAAAGCTCAAGCAGCTAGAAGACGATCGCAAGTACCAGGTTATGCCCGTTGTTGGCTTTCCGATTGAGCAGGCAATGATTGCCACTAATCGACGACGACAGAAGTTAGCACCTAAGCGGAGGCAATAAAACTAATCGTTTAATTTTATTTCGAAAGGCTTCAGCAGAGGTTATTTGCTGAAGCTTTTTTATTGCAATATTCGATAGTGGTGCAGACCTATAGCTTCCACGCCGTATTGTAAAGACGCCATTGAGCGTGTCTTTTTGACAAGGACGATGCGATTCCATAACTACAGGTTCAACCGCAGGTCTACATCACTACCCATCATTCCTTCGTTTCTACAGAGACATCTTGTTCTAATGAAGGCTGATTATCTGCTACCGAAGCGTGTACCACGAATGGTAAGTGCGCTCCTTTCAGTCCCCGTAAGATGCGCTCTGGTGTCTCTTCGAGCACCACAAATAGAGGATAAATTTTGTCTGCGCCTTCATTTAGAATGTGCTGATAGCGCGGTGGCAGAACCCACTCGTAGTCCTTGCCCAACAAAACTTGCGTGTGTCGCCATCGTCCTAGGAACTCTGAGAAGTCCTCGTCAGGACGATGAATGAAAATAAAGATTTCTTTTCCGGTTTTAATTTTCCATTCCGGATCACACATTAAAATTGCGAGTTCACAGGGCAGCAGTGTAGATTCTGCAGAGGCCATTCCATTTCCTGACCCCGTTGGATGGCGAATCCGAGCGATCGGTAAAGGAATCGTGATCACGCTTTCTTCTGGACGACGCATACTCGGCAACATTTCCAAGTAAGTCCGGTAGTGTTTGAGGAGCGCGATCGCAGCTAGGGCTTGGCTGTACGTTGCAAGTAGTTCCTCGTAGTGAATTTTTTGAGTGGTCATTTTTCAACCCAATCTGAGATTTAGAACCTTAATACCCTTAATACAAATAGTCAGAAGCACTAGGGCGTAAGCTCGTCTTAGCTTCGTTGTGCTTCTGACTCTAGTGAGAATGGCAAGAATTGAGATACTACTTTAGTGGCATCTTGACTAGTACGCTAACTTAGCCGAGCTTCTCAAACACCTTGAACATCGGCAGATACATCGCAAGCAGGATGCTACCTACCATAATTCCAATGACCAAAATCATGATCGGTTCCATGATGCTTGTTAGTGCTTTGACCGCCTGCTCCACTTCATCTTCATAAAAGTCGGCCACTTTCATCAGCATCTTATCGATTTCTCCTGTTTCCTCCCCAATGCTGATCATTTGGATCGCCATCATTGGAAAGACTTGCTCTTTCTGGAGTGCAATGCTGATCATGCCACCTGTTTGAATCTCTCGACGTGCCTCATCGATCGCATTGGACACAACCTGGTTTCCAGCCGTATCGCGCACAATTTCTAAACACGTCAAAATTGGCACACCAGAGCGAGTTAATGCGCCAAAGGTGCGGCAAAAACGAGCGGTTGCAGTTTTTTGAATCAAATCGCCGAAGAGTGGCATTTTTAAGAAAAAGCGATCCATTGTTTCGCGCCCCACTCGAGTGCTGTAGTAGCGCTTGTAGACAAACATGACGATCGGAACCAGAATTACGATAATGACGGCTTTTGGACTCCGCAAGAACTCGCTGATGTTCAGCATCGCTTGAGTGAAAGCAGGCAAATCCGTTCCAATTTGCTTAAAAATCCCGGCGAAAATAGGAATCAAGAAGATCGTCATGGCTAGAAAAATAATCAGCGCCAGCGACCCAACTACCACGGGATAGGTCATTGCTGACTTAATTTGGTTCTGTAACCGTGCTACATCCTCAAGTAGTTTGGCCAGTCGGTTCAGTACTTCATCCAGTACACCCCCCGTTTCACCCGCTTGAACCATGCTGACATACAGACCATCGAAGCATTGGGGGTGCTTTCTCATGGCATCAGATAGATTGGTTCCTTGCTGAACATCACTACTGATCTCCATCAGCGCCGCTTTTAGTTTAGGATTGGTACACTGCTCAGACAGAACGCCCAATCCTCGCACCATCGCCACACCCGCATTGACCAATACTGCAAACTGACGCGAGAAAACGGCTTTATCTTTTACAGAAACTTTGACCATCGAAGTCTGAAATTTCTTCAGATCTAGACCAGATCCTTTATTTTCTTGAAGCTCCTGCACAAAAAGACCCTGATCCCGCAGAGCTGTTCTTGCATCTCCTAATGACTCGGCCGTCACTTTTTCTTTTCTGGCGTTTCCTTTGGCATCTCGAACACGGGCAACGTAAGTAGGCATAGTCTAGCTCTGAATGAAGAATGAAACGGAAAGCAAGATGTTTAAGTAGCGATCGCTACTTCGGAAAACCTTTTCTTATAGCAAAGGAATAGATCAAAATTAAAATTTTGGTACGAAAGCAATTTTTAATACCTAGAGTGAGAAGAGAATTGGCTTCCGTTGAGTAGTGACACTTTAATTAGAAGCCGATCCTTCATCTGAGTTAACGTTTAACGCCCGCATTAGCAGTGGCTGGAGCTCCTCCAATCAGACGTTGGAGTTCGTCAGGGCGAGACGTTTTAGACATCGCTGCCTCAAAGCTGATAGTTCCAGCCTTGTAGAAATCTGCCAACACTTTTTCTAACGTCTGCATTCCTAACTTCCCGCCCGTCTGAATCGCAGAGTAGACTTGTGCCGTTTTGCCTTCTCGAATGAGGTTAGAGATTGCAGGCGTAACAATCATCATTTCTTGTGCCATCACTCGACCGTACTCTCCTGGTTTCGGATTTTTCTTCGGAACCAACGTTTGGCTAAATACCGCAACGAGCGAGTTAGAAAGCTGTACTCGAACTTGAGTTTGACGTTCAGACGGAAATACGTCGATCATCCGGTCAACGGTTTGAGCCGCAGAACTGGTGTGCAACGTTCCAAATACTAAGTGGCCTGTCTCAGCCGCAGAAATCGCGAGAGAAATTGTTTCTAGGTCACGCATTTCACCCACAAGAATAATATCTGGGTCTTCCCGCAGAGCCGCTTTCAGAGCATTTGCAAAGCTCTTCGTATCTTCTCCCAACTGGCGCTGGTGAACTAAACTTTTGATCGGTTCATACACAAACTCGATCGGATCTTCAACAGTCAGAATATGCTCTGCACGGGTGCGGTTAATCAGGTCAATCATTGCCGCTAAAGTGGTTGTTTTTCCAGATCCTGTAGGACCTGTAACCAGAATTAAGCCTCTCGGTTTTTCTGCCATTTCCCGCACGACATCGGGCAATCCCAACTTCTCAAAATTAGGAATCTTAGAACTGAGTGCGCGTAAACAGGCGGCGTAGGTTCCCCGGTCTTTGTACACATTGACCCGAAAGCGGGCTAATCCTCGGACGCCGTAAGAACAGTCAAGCTCCCAGTTTTGCTCTAAGTTTTTACGCTGCGTGTTGTTTAGCATACTGAAAATGAGCCGCTGACATTCTTCAGCACTCAGTGCTTGGTCATTGATCGGCTTAAGATGTCCGCTAATTCGGAAATAGGGCGGCAATCCAGCTGTCAGGTGTAGGTCAGAGCCACCCATCTCAATGAGTTGCTCCATCAAATCTTCAATCATCAATTCCATGCGGCTCACTCCGTTAGTGCTTAGAAAATAGGGCTTAGAAAAATTTGCTTGGAAGAATTGGGCGATTAGCGCAGAGTGCAATCTGAAAGCATTGCAATGTGAAAGTTGCCACTTCGGAACCTAGTCTGCCCAGCGATCGCTCCGCAAGCTCCAAAGGATCGCTCCGTAAGCTCCAAAGGATCGCTCTACAGACTCTCAAAACAGGAGGTTGCTGAGTGAGAGCAGTAATGTGCGATCTGAACTATCAAAGCGGCTAATCTTGAAAGCGAGGCGTCATGCAGTAGGGACAATCAAGCCATTCTTGATTGAGTTCTGCACTACAGCACCGACAGGTCAGTGAGGTCTTCCGTTTAGCTCTCAGTTCAGCTTCTAAACCTGTATCCGTAAAGGTCACCCGTTCAATTTCCTCTAGTGTGGATAGTCCTTCACGAACTAGATTCATGCTGTAGGCAAGCAAGGTCTGCATTCCTTCTTCGACTGCTGCCTCCTTGATTTGCTCGGTGGGCGCTCCTTGGTTGATCAGGGTTTGTAAGCGTTCGGTTACTCGCATCACTTCATAGACGCCTAACCGTCCTTTGTATCCGACTCCAGCGCATTTCTCGCAAAGCTGATTCCTCGCGCGTGCTTCCTGAATTTCGTGGGCGTGCAGCGTATTGGCTTTGTAGAGGGTTAACTGACTATCGCGAGAACTGGTTAAGCCAAATCGAGACAGTTCTTCTGAACTAGGAGTGTAGGACACGCGGCATTGATCGCAGACGCGGCGCACAAGACGCTGAGCGACAACACCCACCAAAGCACCCGAAACCATGAAGGGTTCAACCCCCATTTCGTCAAGACGCGCGATCGCACCCGCCGCATCGTTCGTGTGTAAGGTGGTTAACACTAGGTGTCCGGTTAATGCCGCTTCGATCGCCGTTTTCGCCGTTTCCTTGTCGCGCGTCTCACCAACTAGAATCACGTCCGGATCTTGTCGCAGGAAAGCTCTCAAGATCGCCGCGAAATCCATTCCCTTCTCCCGAATCACCTGCACCTGAGTCAGACCGGGCAAGGAATACTCAATCGGATCTTCGGCAGTGCTGATATTGACGCCGGGATCGTTGCGTTCTGCTAAGGCTGAGTAGAGCGTCGTTGTTTTACCAGACCCCGTCGGACCTGTAACCAGAATCAGCCCGAAGGGACGCTTCACCATATCTTGAACGGTTTCGAGAGAGGCGCGATCGGTGATCAGCTTATCAAGACCTAGTTGAGTTGAGGAATTATCGAGAATTCGGAGAACGACTTTCTCGCCATAGCGACTCGGCAAAGTATTTACCCGAAAATCGACCTTGCGACCGTCGTAGATGCGCCGAATCCGGCCGTCTTGCGGCACTCGGCGTTCTGCGATGTCAAGTTGCGAGATGATTTTGAAGCGGGCAATGACAGCAGGAATAATTTTCTTGGGAAAGGGATCAAACGCTTCTCGCAACACACCATCTTTGCGAAAGCGAATGCGGAGAAATTCTTCTTGTGGCTCGACGTGAATATCAGAAACGCCCATCTGAAGGGCTTTGATCAGAACTTTATTGACCAACGCGATAATGGGAGCCGCGTCCGCATCGGCAGAGGCGTCTAAGTCAACCTCGTTATCGCTATCGTCTGCTTCTCCGAGCGCTTCTAACCCCTCTAAATCCGATTTGACATCGACTCTCGACTGCTCTTCTAGCTGGCGATCGCGGGCGATGCGATCGTCGAGATAGCTCGACATCAGCCGTTGATAGTCTTCTAGAGTGATGACCAGTCGCTGCAACCCCAAGCCTTTTGGACGCAAAATTCGATTCAACTCGTCTTGGGCTGCAAGATTGTCTGGATCAACCATTGCCACCAATAAGAAAGGCGGCTGAGAATCCCCTTGCGCTAGAGGAACCAAGTTGTAGCGACGGCACAGTTCGATCGGAATAAGGTTATCAATCAGTTGACCAACTTGATTCTCAGAAACTTGATTAATCTCCGGATCGAGCGACTCTACCCCATAGAGGATTTTGAGTTCAAACAGTTGTTGCTTCTTATACTGCCGCAGCAAATCTGGAGGAAGCTGCTGTCCAGTTAATGCCTCTAAAACGGCTGTAAGTGGTCTTCCTGACTTCCGGCTATCAATGAGCGCTTGGTGCATTTGCTCATTGTTGACATATCCAGATTGAATCAGTTGATTTCCAAAGTGAGAAAAATTGTTTTGAACGACAAGCGCTCGTCGCTGAGAAGAGAAGTTAGTCATAGCTGATGAACGAAGGATGTCCTCGTAGGTGAATATTCCCTAAAAGGTTTGAAAAGACTCGTTTACCAGCAGAATTGAATTCACCAGAACTTTAAGAAGGCTCTCCGTAGTACGGTCTAGTCATCGGTAACATCTCTGAAACGCCATATGGCACTGTCCTTTGCAAAGCAACCTGACTTCGAGTTGCACTAGGTCAAAATGTTGCCAGCAGGATATGATGCTTAACGGCTTGATTCAGACGGTAGCGACTTGAGACAATTCGCTAGGATAAGTAGAAGAATTAGCCAAAGCTGGCGTTGTTTACAGGGGATTAGCGCAACAATGATCGAGGAAGAAAAGCAAGTAGACTCCACTCAACCCTCTCCAGAAGCGTCTGGACTAGATGAGGGTCAAGCAACCACGGTTGAGACGACCACAGAATCCGCAGATGCTTCTGCTGGGACGCAGCCTGAAAGCACGTCTCAAGAAACCGTTGCTTCCGCCGAAACGGATGATACCGATTATGAAGCCGCGTTTATGGAACTTCGCTCGAACTATGCGGCTAAAGAGCGAGAGATAGAAGCTCTCAAGGTGCAGTCTGAAGACCGCAATAGCCAATATATGAGAATTGCGGCGGATTTCGAGAATTTTCGGAGACGCACTCAGAAAGAGAAAGAAGATCTGGAACAGCAGATTAAGTGCAACACCGTGAATGAGTTGCTGCCGGTCGTAGATAACTTTGAGCGAGCGCGATCGCACATTAAACCCCAAACTGACGCAGAAATGGGCATTCACAAGAGCTACCAAGGCGTTTACAAAGACATGGTTGACCGCCTCAAAAAAATTGGCGTCGCTCCCATGCGAGCAGAAGGCAAGGAGTTTGACCCGAACCTGCATGAAGCCGTGATGCGAGAACCGACCAACGAATATGCAGAAGGCACGGTGGTGGAAGAACTCGTGCGGGGATACATGCTCGGCGATCGCGTGTTGCGCCATGCGATGGTCAAAGTCGCCGCTCCTACAGAAGAGACGTCAGCGGCTGAGCCAGAACTTGATGCCTAAATGACTGCTCCGCTCTGCGGGGCTACGAGAAGATGCGGCGATTCTATGTGATTTCACGCAAGAAGGTAGGGAGTATAACGAACACTGGCGGTGAAAACGTTATGAAAAATCTGAATAGGGGAACCTTCGGATTAAGCAATTAGTTTACGGAGCTTACTTACGTATAGCTAATTTGCTGATGTTTACGTTACATCGTATTGCAGTTCACCCGCGTATCTTCTATCGCCGCAAGCTATGGGAAAAGTCATTGGTATCGACTTAGGCACGACCAACAGTTGTGTTGCTGTTCTGGAGGGCGGTCAACCCGTTATTATTGCCAACTCTGAAGGGGGACGGACAACTCCCAGTATTGTAGGGTTTGGTAAAGCGGGCGAGCGACTTGTTGGTCAGCTTGCCAAGCGTCAAGCTGTCACCAATGCAGAGAATACTGTTTTTAGTATCAAACGCTTTATTGGACGGCGTTGGGAAGATACCGAGATCGAGCGATCGCGGGTTCCCTACAACTGTGTCAGGGGCAAAGACGATACCGTTGATGTTCAGATTCGAGGACGCCACTACACGCCTCAAGAAATTTCAGCGATGGTCCTGCAAAAGCTGAAGCAGGACGCTGAAAACTATTTGGGCGAACCTGTGACGCAAGCGGTAATCACCGTTCCAGCCTACTTTAGCGATGCTCAGCGTCAAGCCACTAAAGATGCTGGAACGATCGCTGGATTAGAAGTCCTGCGGATCATCAACGAACCCACAGCCGCTGCCTTAGCCTATGGATTAGAGAAGCAAGATCAAGATCAATGCGTTCTGGTGTTCGACTTGGGAGGAGGAACGTTTGATGTTTCTATCCTTCAGTTGGGAGACGGTGTTTTTGAAGTCAAAGCAACGTCCGGGAATAACCATTTGGGCGGCGACGACTTTGATGCCTGTCTCGTGCAGTGGATGAGTGACGCTTTCAAGCAGCAGGAAGGCGTTGATTTAGCCAGCGACAAAATGGCCCTACAACGGCTGCGAGAGGCAGCAGAGAAAGCCAAAATTGAACTATCTGGAACGCTCAGTACCACCATTAATCTGCCGTTTATCACAGCAGATGAGACCGGACCCAAACACTTAGAAGCAGAGTTGACTCGCGCCAAATTTGAAGAGTTGGTGGGCAAGTTGATTCAGGCAACGCTCGACCCGATGGAGCAGGCCCTGAAAGACGCCGCTCTAACAACCGAAGATATCGATCGCATCATTTTGGTCGGCGGTTCGACTCGAATTCCAGGCGTTCAAGACGCGCTGCGAACCTTTTTTAATGGCAGAACGCCCGATCGCTCTGTCAATCCAGATGAAGCGGTAGCATTAGGTGCTGCCATTCAAGCGGGTGTGTTGGGGGGAGAAGTCAAAGACTTGCTGCTGCTAGATGTAACGCCCCTCTCACTCGGAATCGAGACCTTGGGAGAGGTGTTTACCCGAATCATGGATCGCAATACCACGATTCCAACCAGCAAAACTCAGGTGTTCTCAACCGCAACGGATGGGCAAACGTCGGTTGAAATTCATGCCTTGCAGGGTGAGCGGGCAATGGCAAGAGATAATAAGAGTCTTGGCAAGTTTCAGTTAACCGGAATTCCGCCTGCGCCAAGGGGGATACCGCAAATTGAAGTGTCGTTTGAGATCGATGCGAACGGAATTCTCAAAGTCTCGGCGCGAGACAAGGGAACCGGACGTGCTCAAGGCATTGAGATTAGTAACACGGGCGGTTTAAGCACCAGTGAGATTGAGCGGATGCGTCAAGAGTCTGAGCTTTATGCCGATGAAGACGAACGGCGCAAGCGGCTAGTCGAACTGAAGAACCAGGCAGATACGCTGTTCTACAGTTACGAGACCACAATGCGCGACAACTCCGAATTCATCAACAATGAGCTTAAAGTGCAGGCAAACGAAAAAGTTGCAGGACTTAAAGCCGCGATCGCCGATCCAAAAATCAGCATTGAGGACATGAAAGAACGTCTCGATGCCCTTCAGCAGACTCTGTTTACGATCGGATCGGCCGTGTATCAGGGTGTCGGGTCTGATGGCGCAACCGCCACTTCAAAATCACAAGCCGCGTTTGATGACGAAACTCTATCTGCAGAATCTGCCCATCTCGACTTTGAAGAAGATGCAACCGTGACCGCAGATTATGAGGCAGTTGATTAAATGAGAATGTTAGGGTATTAGATATAGGGTTGTTTGGGAAAGTTTACTGAGCCTTCAACCCCAAACTCCCGACCCTTTAGCCCCCTTACCCCCACTTAGCAGCAGTCTATGGCTCGTGACTTTTACGAAATTCTCGGCGTTTCGCGAGATGCAGATAAAGAAGACCTCAAGCAAGCTTACCGTCGCTTAGCTCGTAAGTATCACCCCGATGTCAATAAAGAAGAGGGTGCAGAGGATCGGTTTAAAGAAATTAATCGCGCCTATGAAGTGCTGTCTGAACCCGAAACTCGCGCTCAGTACGATCGCTTTGGCGAAGCAGGCATTGGTGCGGGTGCGGGCTTCCAAGACTTCGGAGATATGGGCGGCTTTGCCGATATCTTTGAAAGTTTCTTTAGCGGCTTTTCGGGCGGCGCACCCGGCACTCAAACTCGGCGGCGCGGTGGCCCCGTGCGCGGGGATGATCTGAGGCTCGATCTGAAGCTTGATTTTCGAGAAGCCGTGTTTGGGGGCGAAAAAGAAATTCGGATTAGTCACTTAGAGACCTGTGCTACGTGTAGTGGAAGCGGGGCAAAACCGGGAACTCGTCCTCGCACCTGTTCGACCTGTACAGGTTCAGGTCAGGTTCGCCGCGCTACCCGCACCCCGTTTGGCAGTTTTACTCAAGTTTCAGTCTGTCCCACCTGTAACGGGACGGGACAAGTGATTGAAGATAAGTGCGAAGTGTGTGGCGGCAACGGACAACGCCAAGAAACGAAGAAACTGAAGATCTCAATCCCAGCGGGGGTTGATAATGGAACTCGGCTTCGGGTTTCGGGCGAAGGCGATGCGGGACAACGGAGTGGTCCTCCAGGGGATTTGTATGTTTATCTGTTCATCAACGATGATCCTGAGTTTCGTCGGGAGGGAATCAACGTTCTGTCGGATGTGAAAATCAGTTATTTGCAAGCCATCCTTGGATCTCGCATCGAGGTGAACACGGTAGACGGGGCAGAAGAACTGACGATCCCGGCGGGAACGCAGCCAAATACGGTTTTAACGTTAGAGAATAAAGGCGTTCCTAAGTTGGGCAATCCGGTCAGTCGCGGCAATCATCTGATTACTGTGTCGGTTGATATCCCAACCAAAGTAGGGACGGAAGAGCGGGAATTGCTTGAGAAATTGGCAAAGATTCGCGGCGATCGCATCGGTAAAGGCGGGGTTGAAGGCTTTATTGGAAAGATATTCGGCGGATGAGTACTTCAAATTCAACTCCTGACGCGCAAATGGATTTGCGAGGCACCCCTTGCCCGATCAATTTTGTGCGAACCAAGCTCAAGCTAGAACAGATGGCCTCCGGCTCACTGCTAGAAGTGTGGCTCGATCCGGGAGAACCGATCGAGCAAGTTCCTGACAGTTTGGCGATGGAAGGCTATCAGATTGAGAGCATTGACGATCGCAAAGAGTTCTTTGCGATCAAAGTGCGTTGCTAAGCCTCACCCCTGGTCAATCTATGAGTTTTGAGGCAGAAGACGTTAGTAAGGTTCTTGCCGAGGATCAACACCCGCTCTCAGAGCCGTTTGAGGGAACCGTTCTAGCTGTTCAAGCGAATTACTATTGGGTGCGGCTGGCGAGCGATCAGGCAGCCCCTAGTTCGATGCTGTTATGTACTCGACGAACGCGCTTGAAGAAGATCGGACAGCGCGTAATCGTGGGCGATCGCGTTTATGTCGAAGAACCCGATTGGGCAGGAGGACGGGGAGCCATTTCGCAGGTCGCGTCGAGGCAATCGGAATTAGATCGCCCTCCAATCGCGAATGTTGACCAAATTCTGCTCGTGTTTGCGCTTGCCGAACCCACAATCGAACCCTATCAACTCAGTCGATTTTTGGTAAAAGCAGAATCGACTGGGCTAGAGGTGTGTCTCTGCCTCAGCAAAAGCGATCTGGCAGCCGTGAGTGAGCAAGAGCAGTGGCGCGATCGCTTATCGAGTTGGGGCTATGAAGCGACCTTCATTAGCGTCCGCAAAGGGATAGGAGTGACAGAATTAGCTCAGCGCTTGAGCCAGAAGATTACCGTTGCCTCCGGTCCGTCGGGCGTTGGCAAGTCTAGTTTGATTAATCAGCTGATTCCTGACGTTGATTTACGAGTGAATGCGGTTTCTGGAAAACTGGCCCGGGGTCGCCACACAACTCGACACGTTGAATTGTTTGAACTGCCCATGGGCGGTTTCCTTGCCGACACCCCCGGATTTAATCAACCAGATCTGTTTGTTGCGCCACAAGATCTGGCGGGTTACTTTCCGGAAATCAGGCACAAATTGGCCGAGGCGACCTGTCAGTTTAACGATTGCTGGCATCGCGACGAGCCGGGATGCGTCGTGCGCGGAGAGTGGGAGCGCTATGAACATTACTTAGACTTTTTAGATGACGCGATCGCTTATCAAACTAACCTAAACCAACAGAGCGATCGAGATGAGGTGCTGAAGCTTAAGACTAAACGCAAGGGAACGCAGTATGAAGCGCGATTAGACCCCAAAAAGTATCGTCAGGAGTCGCGGCGATCGCAACAACAGTCTCTTCAGAAACTAACCGATGATATGCAAAGCCTGATGGAAAATGAAGACAACGAAGACTGAATTTGTCCTAAATCAGCTAAAGCACTCTAGGGTCAAGAGGGTAGGAAAAATTCAAGAGGACATAGAAAATGGGATATTCTACAACATCCCATTCTGCTTTTATTTATTTGCTGAAGGAGTAGTCGGTTGCTCGGCGGTACGCGGATATTGCACGTCCACAAAGCCTAATTCAAGCAGCTGTTGGTAGGATTTCTTGCCCAAATCGCGCGTTGGTTGCTGACTTCGGATGATTTGAACGAGTAGCGGAACTGCTAATTCCGGTTGATTCATGGCACGATGCACTAATGCCAATTGGTACGTCGCCTGATCCCGCATTTGAGCCGTTTCTAGCGCTTTCTTGCGCTGGCTATCTGCCACCCGAATATCAATTCCAGAAAAGCTAGTGGCGAGTTCTTGGTAGAAGTTAGACAACTGATTGTAGACTTGACGAGCATCTTGCAGTTTCTTCATCGCTAACGGGTAGTTTTGGGCAGAAACTGCTCGCTCGGCATCGCTCATCAGGCGTTGTCCGCCCTGCAAGCTTAAAAGAGTGTTTGTTTGCGACAGAGGACGTGAACCACTAGGGTCATTGGGATCGATCGGTTGTGCCTGATTCGCACCCGACGGCAGTTTCGGCGTTTGGGCGCTAACCGATTGAGTTAGCACCAGACTCAGGATTGAAAGTGCAATCAAGCCTGAAGTACGAAGGTGACGAACAGTTCCAGAATCAATCATGAAAACTAGACCGTATTTCAGTAGTGGGTAATTAAACTTCAGGTATCTTATCACTAGCTAAAACACTTCTGAAATTGAATCGTTAATCTTACCAAATTAAAGAGCTAATTCTTTCTTCAAACCCAAATTCAAAGTTTTGATGTCAGCACTATTGAAGTATCACGCATCTACCGCGTATTCGTAGATCATTCTCTAACTTCCATCATCAGACAGCCTTCGCTCTTAGCTAGTTTCAATTCTCAATCGCGCTTTCGGGAACAAATAGAATGTTGTGGCTGTCATTAATAAGCACCAACAAACCTATTCATCATACAGTCTTGGATTTTCAATGCATTGCTAGAAGATCGAGCAGTTTTTGCTGAGCAAGATTTTGATTTAGCATTCTAAGAACTTTGCGATCGCTGTTAATTATTTGGATTGTGATCGCAACGATCGCAAGATAGCTTTTTTGTTAGGTTGAAATTTAGTTTTGTGCGGTCTCTCTTTCGAGCGCTTCCTCAACCGCTTGAAAGGGATTTATTCAACCGTTAGTTAAAAACCGTGAAGGAGAGATGGCTGTTGAAAATCAAACACTCTTGTGCAGACTAAACTGGTGGGGAGCGTGTACGTAGGACGCTGAGCCATAGACCGCTATCTAGAGAATTGCTATGACCAATCAGCCGACGCCAGAAAATGGAGCAGGAAATGCCAAGATTTCAGCAGAAAATCGAGGTAGCATCCTTCAGCGAGGAGGCGAAGAACTATTACTCGAAAAAGTGGACGATCGCTTTGCCGTAAATGCGACCTCGAAGGAAGCCGCTTGGGATTTGGCAAACCATTTTCCGGCAGAACGAAAGGTGGGAATGGCTCCGCCCAAATTGACAGAATTCATGGTCGATCCGGCGCAATCAGATCAGGTGATGCAAGAGATTCGTGCTTTGGATCAGGTGAATTATGCAAGCCATATTTATCAATTTAAAGATAATCCCGGCTCTCAGGTGTATCTGACTAATCAGATTACAATTCAGTTTGCGCCTCAAGTCAACGCCGACACGATCGCGGCGATCTCACAAGAATTTGGTTTAGAGCAAGTCAAACCAATTTCTAGTATTCCGAATACTTTTGTCTTTCAACTCACCGCTAGCGCCACCGAAAATCCGGTCAAGATCGCCAATCGCCTAATTACTCGGCAAGGTATTCTCACGGTCGAGCCGAACATTATTGTGCGTCAGCAATCGCACTACCGCCCCCAAGACTCCCTGTATTCAAAGCAATGGTATCTCAATCACAGCGGCGGCTCTGATTTGGCATCCGGGTCTCATGTGTTTGCAGAACAAGCCTGGGAAATGACGCGGGGCAGTCGCGCGATCGCGGTGGCAATTATGGATGATGGCGTTGATCTCAATCATCCCGATTTCCAAGGACTCGGTAAAATTGTTGCGCCGCGAGACTTTAAGGGAAAAGATTTTCTCCCCACTCCTGATGAAACAAATGAAGACCACGGTACGGCTTGCGCAGGCGTTGCCGTGGCAGAAGAAAACGGCTATGGCGTCGTTGGGGCGGCTCCTGAGTGCGCCTTGATGCCGATTCGCACAACTGGTTTTTTAGATGATGAGACGATCGAGGAATTGTTCGGTTGGGCAGCCGATCGAGGCGCATCGGTGATTTCGTGTAGTTGGGGTCCGAGCGCGGTTTACTATCCGCCGTCTCTGAGACAAAAAGCGGCCATTACTCGTGCTGCCACCGCCGGACGAGACGGAAAAGGCTGCGTGATCGTTTTCGCGGCTGGTAACGCCAACCGTCCGACCAATGGGACGGTGAATGAATCCGGTTGGCAGAACAACGCGATTAGCGGAGCCACAAAGTGGTTGGGCGGCTTTACGGCACATCCTGACGTGATTGCTGTTTCTGCTTGCACCAGTTTGAACAAGAAAGCGGCATACAGCAACTGGGGCGCGGAGATTTCGGTCTGTGCACCCAGCAATAACGCGCCTCCAGGGTTAGGATTACCGAATTTAGGGTACGTTTACACGCCGCCGCAAATTCGGGTTCCACTGCGGGGATTAGGCGTGTTTACAGCCGACCGCGTTGAGGATAGAGGCTACGATCGCACGAACTTTACCTCTGGTTTTGGCGGAACGTCCAGTGCCTGTCCGCTCGTGGCGGGAGTCGCGGCGTTAGTGCTTTCTGCCAATCCAGAGTTAACCGCGCAGGAGGTTCGACAAATCTTGCAGCAAACAGCAGATAAAATCATTGATACGGATGCTGATCCACAGTTAGGGTTACGCAAAGGAACATACGAATCCAATGGTCGCTGTGATTGGTTTGGGTATGGTAAGGTTAACGCTGCAAAAGCCGTTCAAGCGGCAGTGCAACGGCGATCGCCACTATCGTCAACTCGCTCGGTTTCAGCCCAAGTTTTAACTCCAACTGCCATTCCCGATAGTAATGCTAGCGGGTTGATTAGCGTTCTTCAAATCAATGATTCGGCAACCATCCGTGACATTCAAATCAGTGTAGGAATTGATCACACCTACCTTGGAGATATTGAAGTCAGCTTAATCTCTCCAGTAGGAACGGTCATCTTGTTGCAAGGTCGGACATTGGGACGAAGAACTCAACTGCAAGCGGTCTATACTGTGCAGACGACACCGACGCTGAGACGATTGTTAGGACAAAGCGCTGGCGGGCGCTGGCAGTTGCGAGTTGTCGATGTGATCGCGAACGATACCGGAACCCTCAATTTTTGGAAACTGACCTTGGGCGTGTGAGCTAATTCTATCAACCCGCTCGATCAAGAGTGAACAGCGATCGTTTGCTTGGAACAAACCGCACCGTGGTGCACCGGAACTTCGATCACAAACTCTGTACCCTGTCCTAGTGTAGAGTTGCAGTACAGCTTACCTTGGTGGCGTTCGTTGACAATTTGATAGCTAATCGAGAGTCCTAAGCCTGTTCCTTTTCCGATGGATTTTGTTGTAAAAAACGGGTCAAACAGTTTTGCTTTAACCGATTCAGGAATGCCAGATCCAGTGTCTGCAATCGAGATTCTGATCCACTCTGCATCGAGGCGAGTCGTTCGGATTGTAATTTGAGGTGACGCAGGTTGCTCAGTTTTGAGAGCAGCGTCTTCTAGCGCATCGATCGCATTTGCCAAGAGATTCATAAAGACCTGATTGAGTTGTCCCGGATAGCACTCAATCTTTGGCAGTTCGCCATACTCTTTTAGGACTTCAATGGTGGGATGGTTATCTTTAGATTTGAGCCGATGCTGAAGAATGAGTAGCGTACTATCAATTCCTTCATGGACATCTGCTTGTTTGTATTCTGCTTCATCTAGCCGCGAGAAATTCCGTAGACTGAGAACAATCTCACGAATCCGCTGCGTACCAATTTCCATCGACTGGAGAACCTTACTGAAATCCTCAGTCAGAAACTCTAGGTCAATTTCCTCAATTTTGGCGCGAATGACCGTTGGCGGAGCGGAAACATGGTGTTGGTACAGTTCGACGAGATTCAGTAAGTCCCCGGCGTACTGGCGAACATAACTGAGATTGCCGTGAATAAATCCAACCGGATTGTTGATTTCATGGGCAATCCCAGCGACCATTTGCCCTAATCCTGACATTTTTTCAGTTTGAATCAGTTGCGCTTGCATTTGACTCAATTCTCGCAGTGTTGTTTCGAGTTGTTCTGCTTGATGTTTCAGTTGAATTTCTGAGAATTGCAGCGCTTCGGTATTGTGCTGAATTTGTCCTGCCATGCGGTCGAATGCACCAGAAATCTGCGCCAATTCGTCTGAGCCTTGCAGTTTAACTCGCGTGGTCAACTTCCCTTGGGCAAGACGATTGCTGCCTAAGACCAGTCGCCTTGCCCGTCGCGTGACGATCTGATCAAACAAAAATCCGACGAGAATGCATAACAAGATCAGCACGCCAATGGTCTGCACCGACTGTTGTTGAGCATCTACGATCGCACGCTGTTCCAATTTCGTCAGATCGTAGTCTATTAGAAGTACGCCAATGTTGTCTGAGCGGAGTTGCCCTGGTTTGGGTGGCAGCAGCACTGGATAGATTGCCGTAATGCCCATGCGATGGCGGTTGAGAGCAACTTTTCCCGCTCGCTGCTGGCGCACTTGGGCGACGACAGAAGCGGTGTCTGCTAAAGGTGTATCTTGTAGTAATCGGTTGCGTAGTTCATAACGATTAGAATTTTGAACTCGATCAAATTCATCACACAACACGATTAGTTTAAGATGAACATCTCCAGTGAGACGACTAATGAGCAAAGAAGCCCCCTCGGACCGCTCCTCTTTAACCTCTGCTCTACGGTAAACATACTCTAGGAGTTGAGCCGTTGCAGTGGCAGTTTGTTTTGCCCGTTGGGTTAAGTAGTCTTCTGCCCGCTCATGAGAGATTGAAACTTGGCGATACAAAGAGAACCCTCCTGCAATACATCCCACAAGTAAGAGCGTTACCGGAATCGTTAACCGCAGAGGCAGGGGAAATGCTTTCATAAAAATTGATCAATCATTCAATTTAGTCGAGATGTTGTGCTAATTTGATCCCTTCGTTCTGCTTCGTGGAGAGCGTAATAAAAACAGAATGATGGAAGATCATAAATTATTTAGGATTGCGCGTGGCTCCGCGCAGCGCGGAGCCACGCGTGAGGCAGAAGTTCCATTAACTTTCCTTTACTAGCTGATCGCTGATCAGCTGATCAATGGGCGCAACCTTTTTTAGCAGCTTGTTTTTCAGCATGACTTGACCTAAACGTTTCGTATTTTCGATCAAAGAAGGTTCGGTCTTGTTTAGCAGCTTGATGTTGGTTTGGCGATCGGGAATGGTCAGTAATTTGAGTGACTCTATGAATTGCTCAGGCGTAATTTGTTCGCGTTGCGCCATTTTGCGGGCGGCGTCTTGAGGCTGTTGCTGCTGATAGTCTAGGGCGCGAAACCAACCCTCAATCAACGCTTTCATGGTGCGTTCACGATTGGCAAGGACATCTTTGCGGGTGACTAAGACATCAATAATTTCACCTGGAATTTGAGAACTATCGAATAGGACTTTGGCTCCCGTTTTGATCAGATTTGATCGCACAGGCTCGAAGGTAATCACCGCGTCGACTACGTTTTGCTTGTAAGCCTGTTCGTGTTCGGAAACGCCTAAGCTTGAAATCTTTAGAGTGTCGAGCGAAAGCCCTAACTTATCGAGCGATCGCGCCAACATGTATCCGCCTAACGCGCTAGATTCAACTCCAACTTTCTTGCCTTTGAGGTCGTTTGGGGTTTGAATCTCTGGTTTTGCTAAGAAAACATCCCCGCCGTTAGAGAAGTCGGTCACGAGGACAACTTGAATGTCTGGGTTTGTCTCGGCTAAAGATAACACTTCATCCATCGTGAAGGCTGCTACGTCGAGGTCACCATTGCGGAGCGCTTGACTGATTTCTGTTGAAGATGGATAGTCGTGTAGTTCGATCGGTTGCCCTTGGTAGTAACCAAGCTCTCTGGCTAAGAATAAAGGCTCAAAACCAGGCCATACGTTTGCTCCGACGCGAATGGGAGTTTCAGGTTGTTGAGCGCAACTAATCAAAATCGACAACAGACAGGCGATCAGTGCTAATGGCGTAAACGTTGAGGGGCGAGCAATCCAGTTTGCGAGTCCGAAGCGATGACGTTTCATAACGACCTGAAACCAAGGTACTGTGACAGAGTGCCCGGAGTGTTCCAAGGAATTCACATAAGCGTTCTTCTAGGAAGGATTTGCTCACTTCTTGGCGTCAAAACCTCGACTTCAAAATCTTGACTTCAAAACCTCTGACATCACGTTAGATCGTGCCTTCTGTTATTCTCAGAGTGCTTGATGATTAGGGAGATAGATATGCAGGATGAATCACTCAACGCTACTCGCACCGAGACGGATAGCATGGGCGCGATCGCAGTTCCATCGCGGGCTTATTGGGGCGCACAAACGCAGCGATCGCTGCTCTATTTTGCGATTGGTCAGGACACAATGCCGACCGAATTGATTCGCGCCTTTGGCATCCTTAAAAAAGCAGCAGCCACAGTGAATCAAGCCCTTGGAAAATTACCCTCAGATAAAGCAACGGTGTTGATTCAAGCGGCAGATGAAGTGATCGCAGGTAAATTAGACGATCAGTTTCCGTTAAGCGTATGGCAGACGGGAAGCGGAACTCAAACCAATATGAACGCCAATGAGGTAATTTCTAATCGAGCTATCGCGATCGCGGGTGGTGTGATAGGCAGTAAAGAACCGATTCATCCAAATGATCACGTCAATATGTCTCAATCATCTAACGACACGTTTCCAACGGCGATGCATATTGCATCTGTTGAAGTGATTCATCACCGACTGATTCCGATGATCAAGAAACTGCGCGATGCGTTACATCAGAAATCAACTGAGTTTGAAACGATGATTAAAATTGGTCGGACTCATTTGATGGATGCTGTTCCATTAACGTTAGGACAAGAATTTTCGGGCTACGTCGCTCAACTCGATCAAGCATTAGACCGAATTGAAGCAAGTCTGTCAGGATTGTACCAACTAGCGATCGGGGGGACAGCCGTGGGAACTGGACTCAATACTCATCCGGAATTTGCAGAACGAACGGCGGCTGAAATTTCAACTCTAACAGGATTACCGTTTGTCAGCGCTCCCAATAAGTTTGCAGCGCTGGCAGCACACGATGCGATCGTGGCAACAAGTGGGGCGATCAAAACCCTCGCCTGCGCTTTAATGAAGATTGCCAATGATTTGCGCTGGATGGGTTCGGGGCCACGCTGTGGCTTGGGCGAACTGGTTTTGCCCGCTAACGAACCCGGATCCTCGATCATGCCGGGCAAAGTGAACCCAACTCAGTGCGAAGCGATGACAATGGTCTGTGTGCAAGTGTTGGGAAATGATACCGCGATCGCAATTGCTGGCACTCAAGGAAACTTTGAACTAAACGTATTTAAACCTGTTCTCATCCATAACCTTTTACATTCTGTTCGCATTCTTTCTGATGCTTGTTCTTCGTTTACCGATCATATGATCGTTGGCATTGAACCGAATCGCGAGCAGATTCAACATTTTCTTGAAAATTCACTGATGTTAGTGACGGCATTAAATCCCCACATTGGCTACGATCGCGCCGCTCAAGTTGCCAAGAAAGCTCACCGGGAAGGAACTACATTAAAAGCAGCGTGCATCGCGCTCGGCTTTCTCAGTGCAGAAGAATTTGATGCGATCGTGCGTCCAGAAAACATGATTAGCCCATAGGATGAACATCTTCTCCCATTAAAAAAGCCCCTCTCCAAGTGATTGCAAGAGGGGCAGATCAGCACTAATTTAGCAAACCTAATTTATGTCTTACGCGATCGCGAACAGGTTTCGCACCGCGTACTTGGAATTGTACTGATCACTGGTCATCAGCCGAATCATTCCAGCAACTTCTGCACGAGTGGCAGGCAGCTTTGGATTGAGCGCTTCTAAGTTAGGGTAATTGAGAATCCAGCCTCGTTGGGTTGCCCGTGCGATTCCGGGTCTCGCGTAATCACTAATTTTAGCCGCGTCAATGTATTTATTGAGCAGGGCAAGATTTGGTGTGCCAATGCCCGTGTTACGAGACGCTAACGACGTGATCGCGTCTTGGCGAGAAATCGATTCATTCGGCTTAAACGTGCCGTTGGGAAACCCCGATAAGTAACCCGCTTGATGCGCTTGGCGAATTGCCTTAAACGCCCAGTGACTTGCCGGAACGTCTGAGAACACAATGGCGGGACGTGTAGGAGCAGGATTAAATACGCGAACAATCAAAGCGCTAAATTCTGCTCTTGTCATAAACTTGTCGGGGTGGAAGAGGTTGTTGCCGTCTCCGCTTACTTTTCCGTCTTGAGCCAAGGAATCGATCAACGCAACTGCCCAGTGACCTTTGATATCTGAAAACATGTAAATACTCCTTGATGGAATGCGGTGTTCTGCAAGAGATAGAACGGAGTTAGATTAGATGAAACCGTTATGCGATAACCGTTCTGCCGTTCTATCCTGTGTTGTTATAGGATTCAGGGTTATGCGTCGCCGTTCCAGATTTTCGGGATTACCCATGTGGGTGATATTGATGCAGCAATATTAAAAAAGCGATTCCTCAGAGATTGACACTCCAAGGAATCGCTTCTTTTTATTTACTCGCGCTTACTTTTGCAAACGGCTCGGTGCTTGATAGTAAATCTTTGATCCGGTATCTGAAATGAAATGGCACGCCCCATAGGAGCGGAAGAAACTCTTCCAAATCGGCTCATTTGACTTACGATAGTACGCTCCCAAAACAGGTTTGATCGCTTTGGTTGCTGTCTTGAGATGGTAGTGAGGCATGTTTGAGAAAATGTGATGAGCTACATGAGTGCCAATGTTATGGTGAATGGAATTGAACACGCCATAGTCTCGATCGATGGTAGACAATGCACCTTTTAGGAAATACCAATCATCACCGCGATACCAAGGAATATCCTCTTCTGTGTGATGGAGAAATGTCACTAAGTCCAACCAAACGACAAATCCGATGTAACCCATCAGATAATATTTCACGAAAAACAACAGCCCATACTGCGCCGTCAGAACTCCCAGAAAGCCAATCATCATACTCCAGCAAACCGTGCTGGTGATCACTTCGTTGCGTTCAGACGGCTTAAAGAGCGGACTGGTCGGCATAAAATGCGATCCCTTCTTACCGGACGAACGACGAAATAGATAAATCGGATACGCCAGGAGCGGTAGGTGAAAGCGGAACAACTTCTCATACCAAGGCATCTGCTCGTATTTGGATTGGACGATGGGATACCAGCTTTCATCGGTTTCAATATTGCCTGTGTTGGCGTGATGCGTTCGATGGCTAATGCGCCAACCGTGATAGGGCACAAGAATGGGCGTATGAGACAGATGCCCAATCAGATTGTTTAACCACTTGTGCTTTGAGAATGAACCGTGTCCGCAATCATGTCCTACGACAAAAAGCGCCCAAAACATCGTGCCTTGAGCGAACCAGAAAATTGGAAAAAACCAGCCAGTATTGAGATAAGCGGCGGCTGCATACAGTGCAGCGATGATGCCAATATCAAGAAAGAAATAAGACAGCGATCGCGCGGTAGAAGGTTCAAAACAAACGTTTGGAATAGCGGCTCGAACGTCTTTCAGTGTGAATGGTAGATCCTGAACTCGTGAATGGGAGCCTACACCAGATGAAACAGATGGAACAGGTTGAACTTGCACTTATTTTCTTGTTCTTGTCAGATTAACAAAACGTAACTTGGACATTCTACCTTTAGGAGGTGGTATCTATCACAATGCACGTTCTAGAAATCTACGCAAGTGGCGCGATCGCAAAAAGCGTGACGAAGCCGATCTTTAACTCTGGCAAAGCTTTCATCAGAAGCTGAAGCAATATTTGCCTGGAGGCATGAGAAGCAAGCGCTCTTTGTTGCACTGTTCTCTACGTGTGAACTTGGATGCGATCGCGTAGATTCTTTGTTCTCATGATGAGATGTTAAGTTCCCATCGCGTGATCCTTTGTTCCCATGATGGGATGAAAGTAACGATCGCATGATCCTTCGTTCCCATCCCGTGATCTTCGTTTCCACCTTGGGATCTTAGGTACGATCGCATGATCCTTCGTTCCCATCCCGTGATCTTTCGTTCCCACCTTGGGATCTTAGGTACGATCGCGTGATCCTTCGTTCCCATCCCATGATCTTCGTTCCCATCCCGTGATCCTTCGTTCCCACCTTGGGATGTAAGTAACGAGCGCGTGTTTCTGAGTTCCCATTTGTTGCTAAACAGCAGTTGCTTTTATACCGACGGTAGTGTTTGCCTGCATCCATTTAGTTCATCCTTAGTCATTTCGTCACGCAAATACAAGGAGACTTCATGCAACAGATCCCTCGCGACAAAGCCTTGGATAGCACGCTGGCACTGCTGCTAGATGGCTACCTATTCATTCCCAAAAGGTGTCAACGCTATCAATCGGATATCTTTCAAGCCCGACTCCTGTTCCAGCCATCCATCTGCATGACTGGACAAGAGGCAGCCAAACTGTTTTACGATACCGAGCGGTTCGAGCGAAAAGATGCCAATCCTGAACCCTTGAAGAAGACATTGCTCGGTGAAGGTAGTGTGCAAGGATTAGATGGTGATGCCCATCGACGCCGCAAGCAGATGTTCATGTCGCTGATGACCCGCGAGAGCATTCAGCAGCTAGCCGCTTTAACAACCGAACAATGGCACGCTTACAGCAAAAAATGGGAAACAATGGACAAGGTTGTACTCCTCTATGAGGTGCGGGAAATCCTATGCCGCGCTGTGTGCCAGTGGACTGGCGTTCCGCTTGAGGAGGGAGAAGTCAAACAACGGACAAACGAACTGGCGGCATTGTTTGAGGGAGGAGGATCTGCCGGGTTACGGCACTTGCGGGGAAGGATCGCTCGTCAGCAAACCGAAAAATGGATCGAAGATATCATCGAAAACGTGCGTAGCCAGGCTCTAGAAGTCGCTGAAGGGAGTCCGGTTCACGCGATCGCGTGGCACAGAGACCTAAACGAAGAACTGCTAAATAAGCGGACAGCCGCCATAGAGCTGATTAACCTGCTGCGACCGACCGTTGCGATCGGGCAATTTGTGGTTTTCTCGGCACTGGCGCTGCATGACTATCCAGACTGTCAGCAGACGCTTCAGCAGGGCGACGACAAGGATATTGAGCGATTTGTGCAAGAGGTTCGTCGGTTCTATCCCTTCTTCCCGCTGATCGCCGCGCGTGTGCGGCAGGACTTCGACTGGAATGGCTACCACTTCCCTAAAAAGACAAGAGTGTTTCTAGACCTGTATGGCACGAACCACGATGCCCGGTTGTGGGAGAACCCGAATGAATTTCAGCCAGAACGGTTCCGCGATTGGGATGGAAGCCCCTTTAATTTCATTCCCCAAGGGGGAGGCGATTACCAAGTGGGGCATCGCTGCGCGGGTGAATGGATCACGATAGAACTGATGAAAGCCTCGGTAAAGTTCTTGACTCAATCGATACAGTATGATGTGCCCGAACAGGATTTGCGCATCAGTCTATCGCGAATACCCGCCATTCCAAACAGTCGTTTTGTCATTCGCAACGTCCGACGAACAGACTGATACTGCGCTTTGACGGCAGCGATGACCCGCAGGAGAACTTGCTTGGCAAACCACAGAACTCCCGCGCTTAAATTAAATGCCAACGGCTGATAAGATTCGCTCAGGAATTGATTTAATTGATGAGTGCCTTAAAATCACTCATCAAGTCCTAGCGTTCTCTACGAGATCACCCATGTTTATCGACTACATCACATTGATGCTGATCAATTTGGCAGCCGGACTTTCTCTTCTGTCGGCTTACGTGTATCGAGGACTAGATGAGCCCATTCAAAAACGATGGGTTCCCGGATTTGGCGTGGTCGGTGCGATCGCGTTGGTTACGGGCTTGCACATGGTTTTTACCTGGGCAGTTCCGGGCAGTTACAACATCGCATTTGGAGAAACGTCTGTCCTGTTTGGAATTCTGTTTGTAGGGACAGCGTGGGCATTAGCGGTGGGTTGGGAGTTAATCACGCTTGCCGCCTATGGATTTTTTGCAGGCTTAGCAGCAACGATAATTGGTGTTCGCATCATCAACTTAGGACTAACCCAAACGCCTCTTGTTACAGGTGTCGCGTTTATTTTGACAGGGTTAGGAGGCATTTTTGCGGCTCCAACGCTGCATTGGAAATCAACGCGATCGCTTAGAACCGTTGGAGCGATCGTTTTAGGTCTAGCGGCGCTTATCTTTACCGTCATTGCCCTCAGAGCCTACTGGTCACACCTAGAAGGATTCTCGAACTGGAAGCCATTACCGATGCGAGGAGTCACTCCGTCAACAGGATCGCCGTAGGCTTAATTCGCCATCCGCGACTCTGGAAAAGTTTTGAAATCAACGCCAACTTTTTGAGCATCAACGGTGCCTTGAGCATCAATGGTGAAGGTTTGAAGCGGGCTACTCCCCCAGTGCTACTAAACAAGCGCTGCTAAAGATGGGATTTGCTCGTGTGCGTCAACTCAAATCCCTAAACTACTACAATGTATCTGTCTTAACTTTTCATCCCTCATCCGTCCTCCCTCATCCCTTCTTCTCTAGGAGCCTCCTTTCATGAACGTCTTTGGCATCGGCTTACCAGAAATGGTGCTAATCATGGTCGTCGCCCTGCTGGTGTTTGGCCCCAAAAAACTACCAGAAATTGGCAAAAGCATGGGAAAAGCCATTCGGAGCTTTCAGGATGCGTCTAAAGAATTTGAGTCAGAATTTCAGCGAGAAGCAGATCAATTAAAGAGATCTACTCCCCAAACGATGGAGGCGACTCTAGAAACTCCTGAGAAACCTAGTCTTTCACCAGCTAACGCAACGAGTGAAGAGGTGGTTGAAGAGGCTGTGACCAATACCACCGAGAAAGAAGGCTAGTTTGACCTGACGTATGAGCGACGATACGCCCTCTAAGCTAGTCATTCCGCAACTCATTGTAGGACTGGGCAACCCAGGAACGAAATATGAGCAGACCCGGCATAACGTCGGGTTTATGGCGATCGCGAAACTCGCGAAAGTTTGGCAAATCAACCTGTCCGAAAATAAGAAGTTTCAAGGCTTATTTGGTGAAGGCATGGGTCCGACGGGAAAAATTCGCCTACTCCAGCCGACCACCTATATGAATAATTCGGGACAGGCAATTCGCGCCGTGATCGATTGGTATAAACTGCCGAGCGAGTCGGTGATGGTGGTTTACGACGACATGGATTTGCCCGTCGGCAAACTGCGGCTGCGACTGTCTGGTTCAGCAGGCGGGCAAAACGGCATGAAATCTGCGATCGCGCACCTCGGCACGCAGACCTTTCCCCGGTTGCGAATCGGCATTGGTAGCCCTAAATCTACTCCGGGTGACAACGCTGTTTCTCATGTCCTCGGCACTTTTGCCCCATCCGAAAAACCGATCATCGAAGACGTTTTAGACTTAACTGTGAGCGCGATCGAAGTCAGCCTCAAGCAGGGGGTTGAAAAAGCGATGAGTCTTTACAACAATCGTAGTGTCGAATAAAAACCTAAATTCAAGCACTTCTAGATTTAAGTATTGTGTCTAAGCGCCTTCCTGAAACGACTGCTCATGTCCGCATCTTTCGCCAGTCCTGGCAACAGGGCGAAATTGAGGGCGAAGTGATCGCTAATCAGTATGAATGGCAATTTCGCTGGCTGTTTCGCTGCGGTCAGTTGGTCATTCATCCATCGCTAGGGCGGGCCTTAATTAAGGAACCGTTGGGGCGATTTTTAGAAGCAAAGGACTATCAATTGGAACCGGGCGGGGATTATTCGTTTACAATCCGGGCAGACTTGTAAACGAATAATCCCTGCTCTTTAACTGGCACACTCAAGATATTAAAACTGAGGCCCTTTCCCTGAAAGGATTCCAGAAATTGTTGGTTCACTTGAACTAAAGAATAGCAATTCTCAATTGAATCGCTATGAAGCTGATTGCTTCGTCGTTAATAGTCAATGTGCCAGTGGAAAGGGCGGAATGTCGGATACAAAACTCTAGGTTCTATTCTATTTGCAGTCCTTAGGATCCTTGCAAAAATAACTTTCTTTGGGAGAGGGATGTTTCGCATCCCTCTCCCAAAGAAAGTTATAGGTCTTAATTCTGTAACTATTGCGCTCAATCGCAAGATCACAAGTTTTTGTAAATAGAGAGAAACGTGAAGCTTAGAAAGACTTCTGCTCTCGATTCCATGTCATGACCAAACAGCGTTACACTTAATGTATTAGATACACTTTTGAGAAATCAAAATTTTATTT